>CALRVN010000320.1:0-4744 GCA_943371625.1 Hyphomicrobium sp. CS1GBMeth3 | reverse complement strand
TTAGGGTGTTCGAAGGTGAACGGCCGCGAGATGGTCGGCCGCGACGCGAAGAGCATCCCCAGATCGTCGATGACCTTGTCGAGCCGTGCGACGGGCAGCAGCGCCGCCATCGCGGCCTCATAGTCGGCGAACAGGCTCGCATCGCGAGGACCGAGGCGCGAGAGCTCCTTGCGGAGGAGCAGGGTGAGGTCGGCGGCGATCAGCTTGGCGTAGCGGCGCGCGGCCGGCCCATTGACGGATTGTTCGCGCGGCTTAGCGCCCTGAGGCGGCGTCCATCTGCCGTTGGTGCCGATCGTTCCCGGTGTCGACATCTCGATCGCGTTTGCGAAGCGGCGCAGCAGCTGCTGAAGCACGTCGATAAGGTCGCCGGCGGGGTCGTCGAGGCGGCTGAGGAGACGCGCGCAGTCGATCTCCCAATCGCGCACGATGCGCGCTTCGCTGGTCTTCAGTGGCACGCGCACCAGCTGGTGCAGGGTCAGGCGCGCGAGGCGGCTCGCCAGGCGCTTCACCTTGGCGGCGCGATGGCGCTGGATCTCCGCCGACCAGACGATGAGACGGTCGAGCACGGCGGTTGCGTCGGTGGATCCGGCCGCGTCCTGCATGCCGGCTGCGGAGACGATGACGACGTCGCGGAACATATCGCCGGCGGCGGCGCGCAGGCGCCATTCGATTTTCGTCGCATCGGCGTCGGTTTCGAGTGCGTCCTTGTGGGTGGCGACGAGGAGGGCGTTGCGCCAATCGCGGCGCGGCCGGCTGGACCAGTGTGCGCGCTCGCTTTCCGTCCAGGAGCGGCTCGCGACCGTGCACCAGATGCGGATGTCAGCGGCGGTGGCGTCCGTTTCGGCATCGCTATCGGAAGTGGCGGGCGTGTCGACGATCTCGAATTCTTGAAGCAGCTCGTTCGGGAGGCCGATCTCGAGCCGCTTGATCTGCATGCCCTCCGGGAGGTCATCGTCTGCGTTGAGAAGCAGGCGGACCTCGTCGCCGACGGCGTGCAGTGTGACGGTCTCGGAGTAGTGGATGAGCAGCGGGACGCGGGTGTTGGCGATGACGCTTGCCGGAAGCAGGCGTACACCAAGCAGCATGTCGGCGAGCGAGGTTTTGCCCGAGTTGACCTCACCGAGGATGACGACACGCGGCGGGCGTGAGACCAGAGCTTCGAGACGCGAGAGGCCGGCGATGCAGGCCTGCAGAACGATATCGCGGCGCTCGATCTGCTCGAGCTGCTGACGGGCCTCCTGGAGCCGCGCCGAGACCTGTTGAGCACGTTTCACAGCGCTAGGTTCCTTTCACGCGGCTGGGCGTAACCGACGTCGGCGTTGACCAATTCGAGCTGGTGACCGACGGCCCGCAGACGGCGCAGGCGCTCGCCGAGCGATGCCTGCAGCTGGGGGTCGGGGCGTTGGTTGGGCGCGGCGGCGGCGCTGCCGCTGGCGCTGCCGAGCTGGCTCATCAGCTGCTCGCGACGGCGCTTCACGGCCTGGATGATGTTGGCGCAGAGACCGAACGACCATTTGGTGGACATGGTCGCGTAAGAATTCAAAGCGCGCTCGGCGGTGGCGATAAGCTCGTCGGCGACGGGACGAAACTCGTCTTTGATGAGTGCCTCGATCTGCACGCCATACATTTCCGGCGAGGTGCGGCCCTTCCAAAGGGAGTTCCACCATGAATCGCCGATGTCTAGCGCCACGAAGCGGCTGAGGGCGGCCATCGACGGCGAGGGGACGAGTAGCAAGCGCTTCTCCGGCTCGGCCGGCATCGGTATCTCGGGGGCGATCAATCCCATCAGCTTGGATAGTTCGGGCGCGACCTTTGTCTGCAATGCCAGTACGCGTGAGGTCGCGCGGTCGAAGCAGCCCTTGAATTCGTCGGCCAACGCGCGCCGAAGAGCCACGCCCTCAAGCGTCCAGGTGCGTGCGGCGCCACCGCTCTTCAGAGTAGACACCAGCACGTGGCGCTCGTTCATCGCGTGACCTTCGATGACGGCCGTCATCGACTGATTGAGGTCGGACATCTCCTCCTGGATGATCGAGGCGAACTGGCTTTGGATGGTCTTTGAGGAGCGCTCCATGTTAGCGGCGACGTCGTTGAGGACGCCCATCTCGCGCTCCAGCGCGGCGCGGCCGCCGTGCTCCGCAGGATGACCCTGCGAGGGACCTGCGCCGCGCATGGCATCGACCTCGACGCTCGCGGCCCTGCCGCTGGCGTTCGCCATCTCGCTGAACCAGCGCGCGATCTGATCCTGCAGGCGTGCTGCAGGGCTCGCGCCCATGTATTGCGACACCGCTTGATAAAGCGTCGGCATGCCGGACGCGATGTAGAGCGCGCGCGACAGGCGGGTGCTGTCGCCGTACCTCAGTGCTTCCGGCCGCAGCTCCTCGCGCTGCACGAGACCGAGGTCGGCGAGATAGCCCAGCGAGGGTCGCTGCATAAGCCGCGCGAGGGCTTCGGTGTCCGCGGCCATGGCGCAGTTGGCCCATGACGCGCTGCCGGCGATGACGGGGATGCTGGCGCCGGGGAATTCTGCCTTGAGCTTGCGCTCGACGTACATCATCACCTCGGCGACGTCGTAGCTGACGTCGGAGAAGTCATCGATGCGATTGACGTAGACGACGACGCGGTCGCTGTTCAGGCCGCGCATCAGGCGCATCAGGTTGACGTCGGCCTCGGAGAGAGGCTGCCGCGCGGTGACGACGACGATGTAGAGGTCGGCCTGATCGAGGCAGCGGCGGGTGATCTCGTCGCGGATGAGGGATGGATCGTTGGTGCCGGGCGTGTCGGTGACGGTCGTCGGGAAGGCGAAGGGCCCGTTGTCGAAGTAGAGATGCGCCAGCTTGGTGATGTCGGCGAACTGGCCGACGGCTGAGCGATCGGCGGAGACGCCCGAGCAGACGTAGCGCGACAGCAGGTCGGTGTCGAAGGCGGCATAGTTGTGGGCGCTGCCGAGCAGCTCGGCGAAGTTGCCGCCGAGGCGCATCGCGGCGCGCTGCTGCATCGCCTCGACGTGGCGGCGAAGGAGATCGCTTTCGAAGGTGGGGTCGATGTGGTGGGTCAGCTCGCGGATGCGGCTGTCGCCGTTGGCGAGGTCATTCCACTCGGCGGTCGAGAAGAACTCGAACGAAGCCGCGGCGGCGGGATGGGGCCGCGGACGCGAGAAGTGCATGTGCGTGACGGTCGTCGTCCACGGCGTGACGTCGGTCGGCAGCAGACGCGGCTGGCGCACGAGCGCGTTGATGAGCGAGCTTTTGCCGGACTTGATCTGGCCGACGACGGCGATGCGGAAGGATTCCTGCTCGAGGCGACCCATCGCCTCGTCGACGAGTGCCTTACCTGCCGGCTCGACGAGGGAGGCGAGAGAATGGCCACAGCTCAGGATCTGCTGTCGGGCTACGGCGAGGCCCGTTCCGATGCGATCGGGATCAGGCGGCAGATGCGATCGCACCGAAGTGCTTCCGGCGAGCATGCGCCCGCCGTTCAGATGACCTTCCCCCATGCGCCAACTCCAAACAAATGGCGAGTTACAGTCGACGTCGAGGGGCCCCGCGAACCCTCAGCATCGGGTCTTATCGTGCGGCGAGCTCTGCCAGGCGATCGTTGGCTTCGGCGACGCCGAGGTCCTTGGCGCGCTGATACCAGACGCGCGCAACGGTCGGGTCGGCGGCAAGGCCGAGATTTGCAAACTGGGCCACCCGGCCAGGATCGTACATGGCGCCGAGCGTGAGTGCGGCGACGCCAGAGCCGGCACGCGCGGCCTGCTCGAGGACGACGCGTGCGTCGGCTGGCTTGCCGGAACGGAGATAGGTGTCCGCGCGCTGCAGCAACTTCTGAGCGTCCTCGGACGGGCGCGAAGTGGCGGCCGGGGTAACGGCGCCGGCATCGGGCCGCTTGGTGGTGTAGAAGGTGAAGCGCCCGGCTTCGTCGGATCGATTGCCGCCGCTGGTCCACAACACGACGGTGGCGGCGATGAGCGAGGAGACCACGGCTGCCGTCGCGGCGCCGATGACCATCGCGTTGGTGCTCGACGACGCGGTCTTCTGATGACCAGCATGAGCGTTCGTGCTGGCCAGAGACAGCGAGATGTCGCGTTGATTGTGCGTGGCTTTCGGGTGCGCCGCGCCGCGCAGCGCGCCGACGTATTCGCTCGGCGGCTCCGGCTCGGCCTTGCGCACGTACTCGTGCTTCGACCCGACGTCCATCGTCTCGAGGCGACGGAGAAGTTTGGAAAGCTCTTCTAGTTCCGGCTCGTCACGACGACCCATTGCCGCCCGTCCCACTAGCGCGTCGCTACTTCGCGACGTGTCCCACCCAGGATACTGCCATCGACAAGTAACCGAAGTATTTTTTATTGTCACTTTGTGGCCGTCGTAAGTTCAGCGAAGTGGCTGAACTTCTTGCATGATGCTCAAATCGCTAGCACTCCTTGAACTCGTATCTGACAGCCGCCGCGGTTAGTGTTGCATCGCGCGTCGTATCTCGGGGGAGAATACACATGACGGTGGGACTCAACATCTGGTCGAGGACGACGTTGCTCGCGGGCATTGCGCTCGCGCTCACCTCGACGGCGGCGATGGCGGCGCCTGACAAGGGCGACAGCGCGTTCCTGATGATCTCATCGGTGCTGGTGCTGCTGATGACGGTGCCCGGTCTGGCGCTGTTCTATTGCGGCATGGTGCGCACGAAGAACGCGATCGGCATGCTGATGCAGGTGTTCACGATCGTCTGCCTCGTGTGCGTCGTTTGGATG
>CALRVN010000319.1:0-4746 GCA_943371625.1 Hyphomicrobium sp. CS1GBMeth3 | reverse complement strand
ACGGTAAAATCACGCGCGCCGAGTTCGTCGAAAAACCGAACCGGGCGTTCGCGCTGCTCGACAAGAATAACGAGTGCAAACTGTCGGCGAACCAGGTCGCGGGCGCGCGCGCCAACTCCGAGCAGATCTACGAATCAAAGAAGCCCGAGTCCGGCGACCCGCGCGACAAGGCCACACCCGGCATGCCGAACTAAGGCTATTTCACCCCACTACCTCCCTGATTTTGACCCCTCGCCGTCAAGCTTAGGCCATTGGCCCAGCATAGCTTTTCGGACACACCCGCGCACGCGACGGGAACCTGCGCGCCTCTGAGCTCGTTCAGTGGGCAATCGTCATCTGAGACGAAGGGGGATTTACAATATGAAAAAGCTGCTGCTTGCCGGCATCGCCGCCGGAGCGTTGTCGACTCACGCACTCGCCGCCGACTTGGGGCCTTATACGCCGCTGCCGCGCCAAGAACCGATCTACGAGCCGGTGCACGAGCGCAATGCCTGGTACTGGCAGGGACTCTATTTCGGCGCCAACGCCGGCTACGGCTGGGGTAACGACAACTCGGCGTCGTATTCCGGACCGGGTGGCGGCAATGGCACTTTGAGCCCCAGCGGTTGGTTCGGCGGTGGCCAGATCGGCTACAACGCGCAGTTCAACTGGTTGGTACTCGGCCTTGAGGCCGATCTCCAGGGCGCCGACATCAGCGATACAAATGCGCTCGACGGCGGCTTCGCCAACGTAAAGACCGATATCGACTGGTTCTCGACCCTGCGCGGTCGCATCGGCTACGCCGCAGGCCCGACGCTCATCTACTTCACCGGTGGCTGGGCCTTCGCCGACCTTGACCAGAGCGTGACGACGGGTGCTGTCTCGATGAGCAAGGATGAGGTTGTGAGCGGTTACACCCTCGGCGGTGGCTTGGAGTATCAGCTCGACGCCAACTGGTCGCTCAAGACGGAGTATCTCTACGTCGATCTCGGCGAGCAGACGCTCAGCGGCCCGTCGGGCACCTACACGACCGACGTGGACTTCCATACCGTTCGCGCCGGCCTGAACTTCCGTTTCTAAGAATTTAGCCCGGACGCTCCTTCGCAGGGGCGCCGGGCTTCTTTCGAAGAGCAGAGAACTAGCTCGCCCTATTCGCGACGAAGCGCGCGGCTTCGATCAGCGTATCGGCCTTATCACCGAACGGTGCCAGCTCCCGCTCTGCACCGCTGACTGCAGCCCCGAGCTCGGCGCGCGCAGCGTCAATTCCGATGAGCGACACGAGCGTCGCCTTCCCCGCAGCGGTGTCCTTGCCCGTCGCCTTGCCGACAGTCGAGGCATCGCCCTCGGCATCGAGGAGATCGTCGGCGATCTGGAAAGCGAGGCCCAGCTTCTCACCGTAGCGGTGCAGCATCGCGCGCTCTTCATCCGATGCGCCGGCGACTACCGCACCAGCCTCGCACGATGCCGCGAGCAGCGCGCCCGTCTTCAGCGCCTGCAGCCGCCGCACATGTTCCGCCGAATGATAAGCAGGCTCGCCGCGCTTCTCCGCCGCGAGGTCGAGCATCTGCCCCAGCACCATCCCGCGCGCGCCTGCCGCCCGCGCCAGCAGCAGCGTCAGCTTGGCCCGCACCGTCGCGTCGGCGTGCGTCTCGCCGCGGGCAAGAATCTCGAACGCCAGCGTCAGCAGCGCGTCGCCGGCGAGAATAGCCGTCCACTCGTCGAATGCCTTATGCACCGTCGGCTGCCCGCGCCGCATCGCGTCATCATCCATCGAAGGCAGGTCATCGTGAACGAGCGAGTAACTGTGCACGCACTCGAACGCCGCCGCTGTGTCGAGCGCCCCGATAGCCGGCACCTCAAATAGTGCTGCACATTCAATGACCAGGAACGGGCGGAAGCGCTTTCCCCCACCGAGCAGTGCGTGCTGCATGGCCGCCGCGAGCCGCTCGCCCTTTTCCGGCCCGCATTCTGCGAGCAATTCGGCGAGACGCTGCTCTATGAGACCGGCGGAGGTGCCCAGCCTTTGCACGAACGTCATTCTCGGATTACCTACTAGCATCGGGGCAGATCGCCCAAGGCCGTCGAGCCAGCAGGCGATACGCGAGCGGATACAGCATCGGGGCGATGCAAGCAAAGTATGGACACGTCCGATCATCAACGCGCGCCCGACAAACCCGCGCCAGACCAGCCTGAGCCTGAATCCAACGCGGTTCCGGCGCCGGCTGAGCCGCTGCCCGAGCCTTCGCCCGACGATGCCGGCACGCTGCTTCCCGACGAGGCCGACGCGATCGAGCAGGCGCATTTCGAGATGCTCGAGCGCGAAACGACCCAGCCGGTGCGGCCGTACTCCTATGTGCGCCCCGATCCCAATCCCGCCGTCACCGAAGCCGAGCCTGAACTCGTCACCGAACCCGAGCCGGAGCCGGAGCCGGAGCCCGTCGAAGACTGGCGCGCGCCGCCTCCGCCAGCCGAGCCCCCGCAAGCATCGCGCCCCTTCGAGCCAGCTCCGTTTTCCGTCCCGCCACAGAGCGATCGCCCCGAGCCTGTGATCCCGCAACGGCTCGTTGATCCGTCGCCAGTTCTATCGGAGCCGATCGAACCTGAACCCGTTCCCGAGCCGGCAACGTTCGACCCGCCGCCTCCGGACGTCTTCGAGGCACGACCGGCGTCACCGGCATTCGATCCGCCACCCGAGCCGCCCGAGGCCGAAGTCACGGCGCCGCCCGTTCCGGGATATGAAGCCCCGCAATACGACGCGCCCGCGCCATCCGCGCCGACGGATGATTTTCCGCACTGGCAACATCCTGCCGACGCACCCGCGTCGTTCGAACCCGAGCCGCCGGCCTTTTCTCCGATCGAGCCTGAGCGGGACCCTGAGCCCGCGCCGCCACCTTCTCACGTCGAGCCCACGCCGCAGCCCGAGCCTGCACCGGTCGCGTATCAGCCCCACGTCGCGCCACGCCCGCCTTTGACGCTGGACAACTCGCGCTGGGAGCTGCGTCGCGAACCGTCCTTCGAAGCCTACGTCGCACCACAGCCGTCCTTGACCGCGGTCGCCGACATCGCGCCGCCCGCCGACGCCGCCGGCACACGTCGCGACTGGCGTGATCTCGCGCGCCGGGCCTTCTCCGTCGCCCTGATCGTCTTCGCCGGCTGGCTCGCCGCTGTGATGCTGCTGATCGTGGTCTACCGCTTCGTCAATCCGCCGTTCTCGATGCTCATGGCGCAGCGGTTTGTCACCGGCACTATGATCAACAAGCAATGGGTGCCCATCGACCGCATCTCGCCGAACCTCTCGCGCGCGGTGATCGTCGCCGAGGACGGCCGCTTCTGTCAGCACTGGGGCGTCGATTTTATCGAGGCTGCGAACGCGATCCGCCGCTCCTCCACCGCCTATCCCCGCGGTGCCAGCACCATCACCATGCAGGTGGCGAAGAACCTGTTCCTCCTCCCCACCAAGAGCTACCTGCGCAAGATGGTCGAGATCCCGCTGACCTTCGCCATCGAGCTTGTCTGGCCGAAGCGCCGTATCCTGGAGGTTTACCTAAACATCGTCGAATGGGGCCCGGGCATATTCGGCGCCGAAGCCGCCTCCAGAGCCCATTTCCGCACCTCTGCCGCCGGTCTCAGCTCCCGCCAGGCGGCCCAACTCGCCGCCGTGCTGCCGAACCCGATTATCCGTAATGCCGGTGCTCCGGGGCGGCGAACCGCCAATAAGGCTTCGGTCGTCCAGGCCCGCGCGGCCCAGGCTCCCGAGGCTTCCGCCTGTGTCTACCCCCGCCGATAACCAGCGCTTGCCTCTGGCACTCCCGCGGGAATGTAGGTATAAGCCCCGCCCATGTGCCCTGCGGCTATCCGCTTGGGCGTTGCAACGAAATTTCCCATAAACGGGGTTTAGACGGGTCCGACGGGCCCGGGCGCCGCAGTTTTGGCCCGCTTTCCCCGACGAAGCACGGAGTTACGACGATGGCAGTTCCAAGGAAGAAAACGTCTCCGATGAAGCGGGGCCAGCGCCGTTCGCACGACGCGCTCGGCTCGCCGACCTATATCGAGGACAAGGACTCGGGCGAGCGTCGCCGTCCTCACCACATCGATCTCAAGACCGGCAAGTACCGCGGCCGGCAGATTCTCGAGCCGAAGGCAGACGTCTAAAAAACGCCTACCCGGAGGGCGACGCTAGACTGCCGTCCGGGTTTCAGCCGTTGCAGCCGCAAGGTCCCCGTGGCAGAAGATTTGTCATAACCGGCCGCGTGGGCCGAATAGGGGGAATTGCGTTATGTCGCTTCGGTCGCTGCCGTCGATCATCCTCGCGTTTATTCTGTACAACGTCGTGGTCTTCACCTCCGGTGGCACGGATGTGCTGAACAGCGCGCTGTTCGAGCTCAACATGCTCAGTGGCGGCCTCTGGCGCTTCACGGTCGGCGATCTGGTCGTCCTGCTGACCCTGTTCCTGCTATTCGCCGAGATCGTCAAGTCGACCTACACATCGACCTCCTCGCTCGTCGATCACGGCCTCTCGATGATCGTTTTCATCGCCTGCATCGTCGAGTTCCTGCTGGTTCCGCAGGCCGCAACGTCGACGTTCTTCCTCATCATGGTCGCCACCGCGATCGACGTCGTCGCCGGCTTCACCATCGGCATCCGTGTCGCCCGTCGCGATCTCGCGATCGGCGGCGGCATCGACTGATTGCGCGATAGCGCTACAAAGCGACGTCACGCCAATAAAAAAGCGACCGCATTTGCGGTCGCTTTTTCTTTTGTCCGGAG
>CALRVN010000318.1:0-4748 GCA_943371625.1 Hyphomicrobium sp. CS1GBMeth3 | reverse complement strand
CGGACTGCTGGCGCCAGAGGATGCCGAGGTGCTGATCCCGGCAACGCGGCTGCTGCACAATCTGACGCAAATCCTGCGCCTGTGCCTGGAGGGGCGGTTCGACCCGGCGACGGCGCCTTCGGGGCTCAAAGAGCTGCTAGCAAGGGCCGGGGATGCAGCTAATTTTAGCGAGCTTGAAGAGCGCCTTAAGGAGAATTGTGCCGGTGTTTCAAGGCTCTTCGATGCGCTCATCGTCTAGGGCTCTAACCCAGCCAACCCGTAATGCTGCCAGCGACGGAATTGCCGTGCCCGTTCCGTTCCCATTCCCAGAGCGTGCGGCAGTTGCCCTCGGACACGGGTGCTCGGGCCATGAAACCGGCCCATCCGCTGCTAGAGTGGGAGAAGGAATTTCACGTGGCCATGTCGAGGCAGGCAGTGGCGGCAAAGCGCATCGGGCCGGACCCGCAAGGGGGCGGCGTCATGGGGGTTGAGGTTAAGGAGGACGCCGCATTGGTGGCGGCGGCCGCGGCTGGCGATGCGGCGGCGTTCCGCAGCCTGGTCGACCGGCATCTCTCCGGCGTCATCGGCGTCGCGCGGCGCATGCTGCGGGACGAGGCGGAAGCCGAAGACGTGGCGCAGGAGGCGATGCTTCGCCTATGGCGCTCGACGGACGGCCTCGACGTAGGCGCACCCGGGTTGCGGCCGTGGCTGCGACGGGTCGTATCGAATTTGTGCGTTGACCGCATGCGATCGGGCAAACGCCTGGTTGTGACCGACGAGGTGCCGGAGCAGGCCGAGGCGGCAACGCAACAGTCAGATATGGAAGCGCACGATACGAGCCAGCGTGTGGATGCTGCTTTGAAGGCACTACCCGACCGGCAACGAAGCGCGCTTACACTGTTTCACTACGAGGGCCTGAGCCAGATCGAGATCGGGCGGATCATGGGTATCTCGGACGAGGCGGTCGAGTCGTTGCTGGCGCGGGCACGAAGAAGTCTCAAGGCGGCGCTGCGAGACGAACTGCAAGAGCTTTTGGCGGATAGCCAGCACGAGTAACCGGCAAGCGATTTTGAGAGACGAGACGAAGACGATGACGAGCAAAGACAGACAGGCAGAGGATCGGGCGGCGCTGACGCGGCTGCTCGAAATCCACGGTGCCGACCGGACGCGGTGGCCCGCGCGCGAGCGATTGAGGTTTGCGGGCGTCGTCAGCGAGGACGGGGCGGCTGCCGCGCTGCTGGCGGAGGCCGAGGCGCTCGATCGGCTGCTCGACCGCGCGCCGCGTGTCGGCGAGGCGAAGATCGACGCGCTGAAGGAGCGGATCGTCGCCGCGGCGCTGCGCTCGGATCGTCTGCAACTCAAGGCCATTGCCGGCGGCAAGTCTGAGCCCGTGAAGGGCTGGCTCGGCGACGTGCGTCGCCCGCAGTGGATTCCGGCGCGTTTCCCGGAATGGCCGGCTGCCGCGGTGCTCGCGGCTTCGCTGGCGCTGGGCGTGGTGCTCGGCTCGGCGGGTACGTTCGATACGACGATGCAGCAGGTGGCGAGCGTCGCGGGCTATAGCACGGCCGAAGACGGCACGAGCGTTGCGCTGAATGACGAGGTCCTCGGTACGAGCGATGAGGACATGCTATGAGCGAAGCGGCTGCGAGCTCACGATTTTCGCCGCGGACGCTTCGCTGGGTGCTGATCGGATCGTTGGCGCTCAATGTTCTCATTGTCGGCGCGGTGCTGAGCGCGATTTGCTTCGGCGGGCCTCGGCATCACGGCCCTGGTGGTCCTAAAGGCGTGATGCTGCTCGGGTTTGCACAGGTGCTGCCGTCCGAGCGCGCAGAGGTCGTTCGACAGTCGGTCGCGACAGAATTGCCGAACCTCGAGGCCGCGCGCCGCAGCATGCGCGATGCACGGGCTACGGTGCGTGCGGCACTGAGCGCGGAGCCCTTCGATCAGGGTAAGTTCGAGGCGGCGCTGGACGGTATCGTGCAGGGCGAGACCAACGAGGCGCGCGCGAGGACGAAGTTGTTTGGCGACACCGTCGGCAAATTGACCCCGCAAGAGCGGGTCGAGCTACGCGAATGGCTCGATAAGCGACGTCCGATACGCTAGACGGCCAAACCTACATCGCCGGTGCGAACTCCCGCTCGTAGCGGCGGGACGACGGGGCGGCGTCGACAGCGAAGAAATCCGGCTGTGCAGCGCGATCGAGAACGGTGACGGCGCTCCAGCCGCTGCCGGCGGTTTCGATTTCCAGCAACGAGGTGCCTTGCATCTCGAGCAGGGTGCGGGCGAGACAAATCGCCAGGGAGCCGGTGTGCGGAACCTTGGTCGCCTGGGTCGTAGCCGAAAGAACGATCTCGACCAGTTCGCCGTCCGCGACGGCCAGCAGCGAGAAGTGATCGCCAGGCGTGGCGCGCGAAATGCCCTCGGACAGCAGGTTGACGAGGATCTGACGCAGCGCACGGGGTTCGCCCAGCACTTCCACATCCGACGGGACGGTGAGCTGGAGGGAGACGTCGCGGGCGGCGGCCTTGCGCTCGACAAAGGTCCAGGCGTCGGCGATTGCATGATCGAGCGTGGTGACGCTGGGCGGCTCGGCGCTGCGGGGATTGGTGAGCAGGGCGGTGAGTGCGAGGGTGTCTTCGGCCGATTTCAGTAGGTCGTTCGCGCTGTCGCGGATGTGGTGGACGTAGTCCTTGTAGCGCTCGTTGCCGACGGGCCCGAACATCTCCAGCGCCATGACCTCGGAGAACCCGATGACGGCGTTGAGCGGCGTGCGCAGCTCGTGATTGATGCGCGCCAGGATATCCGCCCAATCGTGGTTCGACGGCATCTGCTTGGCGTGCTGGGCGCGGACGAGGTGGGCCGGTGGGAAGGACGGTCGCGGAGCGGCGGCAGTCGGGAGCTGAATCGGCGTCGGGTGGGCCGTGGGGGTGCTCGTGGCACCGGCAGCCGTGCGGCTGGACGCTACGGTGCCGGCGAGGTTGGCGCCTGCGCCAACAACGGCGAGCGCGATGCCGCTTACGATCAGGATGCCGGTGACGAGCGTGGTCGGCAGCAGCGGAGCGAGTAGGCCCAAGCTCACGACTGATAGGGATAGGAACAGGATCGGCCGGGTACGCAGCTCGGAGCGGCCGACGCCAGCCCAGAGACCGCGTGCGCGTTTGAGCGCCGCACCGGCAAAGTGCGTCGAAGACGACCGCGCGCGCAGGCAGGCGGACGTTGTCCACGCCATGCTGTATCCCCTCGATTGTGTCTGATTGACTTGCGGGCCCTAACGAGTCCGCTACCCCGAATCACCTCATATAGTTCACACCATGGCGAATCGGCTGTCGAGGGCCATTAAGCCCCTCGGCGCTATAATTTTTCCGGCATTAGCCTTCGAGGATACGGGAAGCGATTTCCTGCACGTCGGGAGAAAGCGGACGTGCCTTTACAACGCGCTGGAGCGCCTTACGCGCCTTGGCCCGGCGGGTGCTCTCGAGGGAGCGCCAAGAGCGCATGGTGCCGATCATGCGGGCCGCGATTTGCGGGTTGAGGCGGTCGAGCGCCAGCACCTGATCGGCAAGGAAGGTGTAGCCGGCGCCATCGGGGCGATTGAACTGCACCGGGTTGGTCGAGGCGAAGGTGCCGACGAGGGCGCGGACCTTGTTCGGGGCCGTCAGCGAGAACAGCGGATGTTTGGTAAGCGCCTTGACGCGGGTGAGCGTCCCAGCCAGCGGCGACTGGGCCTGAGCGGCAAACCAGGCATCGATGACGACGTGGTCGCGGTGCCAAGCGTCGTAGAAATCAGCCAGGGCGGCTTTGGCTTCGGGGCCCCCACGGGCGGCCAGCAGGAACAGCGCGTGCGCGCGGTCGGTCATGTTGGTCGCCTTTGCGTAATGCTTGGCGACCCGCTGGATGTCTGCGGGTGTGCCGCGGGCCGCCAATAGCGTCAGCGCGGCGTTGCGCAATGCGCGGCGTCCGGCACTGGCGGCATCGGGAGAGAACGGACCCTTGCTGTCCATGGCGCGATAGAGCTGCTCGAGCTGTGGGCCGAGAGTCTTGCCGATCAGCTTTGCGAGCTGACGATGAGCGCGATGCACGAGTGCGGGGTCGACATTGCGGCCGATGATGCGGGCGACGTCGGATTGGGTCGGGAGCTTAAGCAACTCGGCGCGATACGCCGGTTCGAGCTCGTCGCCGGAAACTGCGGCTCCGAGGGCGCGCGCGTAGCGCAGTGCGCGGTTCGAGCGCTTGCCCGTGGCAAGATCCGAAACGATCTCGACGAGTGTGCGCGCGGCGTAGTCATTGGCGGCCTGCCAGCGGTTGAACAGGTCGCTGTCGCTGGCCATCAGAAGCTCGACGTCGTCGTCGGCCAGATCGACGGTGAGGTTCACCGGTGCGGAGAAGCCGCGCAGCAGCGAGGGAACGGGGCGCGAGGGGATATCGACGAAGCGAAAGCTCTGCCGGCGCTTGGTGAGCGAAACGACGCCGTCCTCGACCTCCTCACCGCTGGCGAGCTTCAGGTCGAGATCGTGGCCGTTGGCGCCGAGCAGTCCCAAGCGGATGGGGATGTGCATCGGCTTCTTGTTGGGCTGCCCGGGAGTCGCCGGCACGATCTGCTCGAGTTCGAGGTCGGCGGTCTTCTTGTCCTTGTCATAGCGCAGGTTGGCGATGATCTCCGGCGTGCCGGCCTGCGAGTACCAGAGCCGGAACTGAGACAGGTCGGAGCCGCTGGCGTCCTCGAAGCAGCGCACGAATTCCTCGACCGTTGCGGCCTCGCCGTCGTGGCG
>CALRVN010000317.1:0-4780 GCA_943371625.1 Hyphomicrobium sp. CS1GBMeth3 | reverse complement strand
AGTGGGGAGAGGCTAACTCCGCAGGACAGTTAGTGCAGGGCGGGGCGCGGCGCGTCGGTGATCTCCGAGCTCTGCTCCTGTAGCTGCTCCGCCAAAGCCTGCGCGACCTCGAGCTCGATGGCGTAGGGCGCCTCGTCGTCGAAGCGCAGGAGCACCATGCGCTCACCGGTCGCGTGACCGACGGAGCAGGTCTTAGGGACGCGCGTCATCTCCGCGACGGCGGCGCCGCGCGGCGAAAGGGCCGCGATAGATTCCAGCACCGGGACCAGATCGGCAGCCAGCGCCGACGGGATGCTCAGCGAGCATTCCTGCCCCTTGGAATCGATAAAGGTGAGTTGAAAGCGGCGCTTGTCCTGTGCAATCGCCGTCTCGGTGAGCGTAGTAGCAAGAAACGTCTTCATTCGCCGACCCCCCAGCCAAGCCATCGATTCCATTGTGGAATCGAGTCTGGCCGGCTCACAAGGGGCCTCAGGGGCGCAATGCGATTTTCCTGCTTCACCTGTGGTGAAAAAGAATAACGCGGCCCCCATTGCTGGGCTGGCCGCGTCATCTTTAGGCATTTGCCGCGCTTAGCTGCTGCGGTTCAGCCAGTCGTCGACGTCAGTCTTCACCTGATCCTTGGCGTGACCGTAGCGGGCCTGGATCTTACCTTCCAGCTGCTCGCGGTTGCCGTTGATCTGGGTAAGGTCGTCGTCAGTGAGCTTGCCCCACTGCTCCTTCACCTTGCCGGTGAACTGCTTCCAGTTACCTTCGACGCGATCCCAATTCATGGATATTACCTCCACATTGAACACTTGGATAAAACGTCCGGGGTCGTTGTCCGTTCCGCCGATGCGGTGATGTTGTTCTCTGATTTCGATTAATTTCGAGCGGCATCGAACAAGCTGCAGTACGCGCAAATGCCCCCGGCGCAGCGCCGCGAGGGCGAGTGCCGGGGACGAGGTCTAGGGCGCGGACCCAGACCTTGAGTTACTTGGCGTGCTTGTCGGGCGTGCGGTCCGACGTCTCGCCGGTAGGCGACTTGTCGACCTGATTGCTTGGTACTGCCGTCGGCTCGCTCGAGCGGTTCGACGTAGGAGCGCCGGGCTGCTGGCTGGGCTGCACGCCACCATCAGTGCCGGCAGTCGGATTCATCTGGCCTTCAGTCTTCATCTCGGTCGCAGGATCGCTGCTCGGAGTCGTGCTGTCAGCGGCAAATGCCGGTGCTGCGGCGATCGTAGCGGCGGCAAAAGCGATAATGAGCGTTTTGTTCATTGCGTTTCTCCTTGGGGCTCTTAATGACAGGGAAACGCGCTCACAGCGGATGGGTTGCGTGCGGCGAGATTGTTTAGCAGCGCGGAGAGAAAAACGTCCCCTACAAGGCCGCGCAGAGCATAAGGCGGACGAAGCCATCAATGCTCTAGCGATAGATGTAGGTGACGGTGAAGGTGCGGTCGACAAGCGTGGATTTTTTGGGCGGGAATGGATAGGCAGTGCCGCGCGCAGCAAAGACGACGTTGAAGTCGAGGTCCTGATTGCCGCCACTCTGCAGTAGCTTCACGTCGGCGCGCGATCCATTCTCATTAAGCACGATGCGCACCGTCACGCGGCCATGGGCGCGCTCGCGCGGCATGGTCTTCTGCAGCGCGCGGATGACGTTGCGCGCAAACTCGTCATTCTCACCCGAGCGGGTGATCCCGGGCGGTCGCTGCACGGCTGAGCTGCTGCCGCCGCCGTCTTGATCGGAGTCACTGCCGTCGTAGGGGACCGATAGGTCGAGCGCGGAGGTCTGCGTCTTTTTCTTCGGCGGCTGCTGCTTTGCCTGCTGCTTTGCCGGCGCTTGTTTCTGCTCTACCTTTTGTGCCGGCTTGGGCTGCTCCTGCTTCGGAGCTTCCTTGGGCAGCTCGGTCTTTTCAGCGGGCGGCGCCTCCTCGAATGCCGGCAGAGCCTCGGCGGCGAGCTTGGCGGCCTCTTCAGGCGTCGGCGGCGACTCTTGCGGCGGGGCCGCCTCCGGCGGGGTTGGCGGCTGAACCGCGGCCTCGGCAGGCGGCGTCGGTTCGGGCTGCGGCTCGGCCTGGGGCTCGGGCGGCGGCTGCGGCGGCTCGGGCGGCGGGGTCGCGGCTGTCTGCGTAGGCTGACCACCAGGGGGCTGCGTCGCCTCAGTCGGCGGCGCCATGCTATCCTTCAAGGTGGCGCCGTCGACAATCTCGACTGCGATGGTGTCGCTGGCCCCGGTCTCCACGCCGAGGCTCCTGTTGCTACCCAGGTCGAGGAGCATCGCCAGGACGATCAGCACGTGCAGAGCGAGCGCGCATGCCAGGGCCGTCCAGAAGACGCGGTCGCGCTGGCGCAGGCTCGCGAGGTAGTCGCTCGTCGTGAGCGGCCTGTCGGCCGTCAGCGCGATCCCACCAGCGTGCATGCCGCTTGTTTGCTCCGTCATGTGTGCCACTGCCAGCATGGCGCGATCATGTGGCTACCCCGGGAGTAGTTGTCCATGCGATCTAGGCATTTTCAACAACGTGGGGGTCGCAGGCGCGATCCAAATGTCGGGCATTGCAGCGAAAATGGCACAAAAAGGGCCCCAGAAGGGGCCCTTTTGTTTGCTCGGCGGGTCGGCGGTGGCAGCGTTCGGGCCGAGCCAGCGTGGTCGCGGCTCAGGGGCTGAGGTTGGCGACGGCAGGAATGTAGGTCGGGTCCAGCAGCTCGGCGAGGTCCCACATCACGCGGCGGGCGGCGGCGTCGGTGCCGGGGTCGCGGACAATAAACTCGGCGCGGCTGTTGAAGGCGGCGTCATAGCCCTTGCTGTAGGGCAGGACGGCGTGGTTGCCGCCGCGGCCGATGGCGGCGACGCGGTTGGGGGCAACGCCGTTGGCGATGAGATAGTCGGTGACGGCCTGAGCGCGGGCCTGCGAGAGGCTGCGGTTGTTGTAGGGCGAGCCGCCGTCGGCATAGCCGTGAACCTCGACGCGGACGCCGGGGCAGTTCTGGGCCAGCGTCGCAAGGCGATCGAGCTCGGGCATCATGTTCGGCTCGATGGCCGTGCCGCGGGTGAACTGCAGGGCGTCGAAGGGCTTCACACTGCAAGCGTCGCTCGAGATGTCGTGACGAAGCGGGCTGCGCGGCTCGTCGATCATCTCCTGGATGCGCGGCACCAGCGGCATGCTGATCGCGCCGGTCTCGAGCGGCGACGTGCCGGCCGGCGTGTCGGTGTGGTTGCTGACAGCGGTGTCGCTCGGCGTGCCCTTGGCGCGGGCGGCAGCGACAGCCGCCATCGAGCGGTCGATCTCCTGGTTGCGGGCGATGCCGAACTGACGCTCACGCTCTGCAGAGCAGCGCGGGCTGGTGTCCATCTCCGACTTGCAATGCGTCAGGCTGGCCTGCAACTCGCGGGCGGTCTCGGCCTCGCAACGGGGCGAAGTCGCGTTTTGTGCGCAATGCGAGGTCGAAGCCGCGTGTTGAGCGTTGCGCTCGGCACGTGCGCGCTCGACGGCAGCCATCGAAGCGTTGATCTCGGCGTTGCGGGCGGCGGCGAACTCGCGGATGCGCTCAGCTTCGCAACGCGGGCTATCGGGGGCGCGGACGCAGTGAGAGGTGTAGGCGGCGTACTTTTCCTGGCCAGCACGCGCGGCGGCGACAGCGGCAATCGAGCGCTCGATCTCAACATTGCGGGCGGCGGCGAACTCGCGGATGCGCTCAGCGGTGCAGCGCGGGCTGTCCGGGGCGCGGACGCAATGGGACGTGAGCGAGGCGTACTCATCGGCGCTCATCGTGCCGGCGTTATTGTCGACCGATGCCGTCGTCACGCCGCTGGCCTCAGTGATGCAGCCCGCGATCGGCCAGTTGTTGATCTGGCAGATGCTCGCGGTTTCGATTGAAGACGAGGCGCGATTGCGCTCGACAGCAGCGATGGAAGCAGCGACCTCGGCGTTGCGGGCGGCGGCGAAGATGCGCTCCTTCTCGGCGCGAACGCGGGCGATCGAGGCGGTGGCGAGAGCGCGCTGATGTGCAGCGAAGTCACGCGCACGCTGGGCTTCGCAGCGAGGGCGAGAGTCGATCGGTGACGTGCACGGCGAGAGCTGCCAGGCGAGCTGGCGGCGGCGCTGGATGGCGACGCGCTCGACGGAGATGCTGGCGAGCTGGTTCTGGTGCGCGGCGAAGCGGCGCTGGCGCTCGACCTCGACGGCGGCGAGCGAGGCTTCGATCAGCTTGTTCTGGCGCACCTCGAGCTCTTGCGTACGGCGTGCCTCGACAGCGGCCATCGACTGAGCGATCTCGAGGTTGCGCGCCTTTTCGAAGGCGCGGACTTCTGCGACGCGAGCCATCGAGGCGTTGATGAGGTTGTTCTGGCGCGCGGCGAAGCGATCGGCGCGCTCGGCGAGGCAGCGCGGCGTGCGCGAGTAGCGCGACTTGCAGTGGGTGAGGCTCGACGCCAGCTCGCGGTCGCGATGCAGCTGGACGCGAGCCATCGAGGCGTCGATCTCTGCGTTGCGCTGACGCGCGAACTCGGCCTGCTCGATGATGCAGCCGAGTGCGTCGGTGGCGTTGATGCAGATGGCGTCGTAGTTGCCGGCGACGGCGGGGAAGGCAACTGATGACAATAAGAGCGGCAGGAGGGGATGAATACGCATGACGGGTCCTCGGCTACAGGGGGTGCGGAGCGCTAACGAGCGCTTGAAAGACCCGTACAAATTGAAGCCAATCTGCTTAAAATTCAGTGCGATACAGGACTAAGTTCACGCCAATTCGTGGAGCAAAACGGCACGTTCTGCAGAAAATTCCCGAGTGCGACAGCAACCCCGCT
>CALRVN010000316.1:0-4783 GCA_943371625.1 Hyphomicrobium sp. CS1GBMeth3 | reverse complement strand
CACCGTCGTGCCGCGGATGTCGATGATCGCGGTGCCGGCCGCTAGCCTCGCGTCGATGCCGTCGCCTTTACCGGTGATATTCGCGCCGGCGGTGACGCTGATGGCGCCGGTAGAGCCGGGCAGCAAGCTGGTGACGGCGTGGACGCCGTCGCCGGTGGTATTGTTGATGGCTTGGGTGTTGCTCACCGTGATGTAGCCGTTGCCGGTATTCGAAACGTCGACTCCGGTCGTCCCCACGGTGGTGATGACGCCGCCGGGCGCGATCACCGTTACGGCCGCGGCGGCGTGAGTATCGTAGTCCTTGGTTGCCGAGGTGGCCGTAATGCCGATCGACCCAAAGGTGTTCGCGATGATGGTGCCTGATGCGGAGATACCGTCGATGCGGATCGTGCCGGTGCCCGGTGCCTGGGCCCAGATCGAGTAGCCGGAACTCCCGTTGATGATCCCATTGCCGGCGACGGTGATGTCCCCCCCGGCGGTAACAAGAAGCAGTCCATTGGGGGCGGTGACGGTTCCGCTTCCCGAGTAGCTGATATCACCGCCGTTGGCTGATGCGGTCAAAGCGGGGAAGCCGGTGCCTGTTGTCAGCGTGCCGTTGTTGACGATGCTGACATCACCCGAGCCGTTGCCGGCCCCATAGCCGACCTGCAGGCTGACACCGTCCACCGTCACGCCGCTGGCGATAGTCGCTTGGATGTCGCCGCCGCTGAAATTCTGGACACGCTGGTCCGAGGAGGGATCGGCGCCGTCGACGTTGGGTGCGCCGTCGACCGTGGTTGTGTCGGCATTGCAGTTGACGGTATTCGGGGCGGCCGTCACGGCGCAGTCGGCATGTGCGGCAGGGGCGCCGAACAACGCCGCGGCCATCAGCGTCGCCGCTACCCCTAATAATTGCGATTTCGAACGGGGTGTTAGTCGCCGGCGGCCCGACGGCCGCGACAAAGCGATACGCACGCTGAACATGTATACCCCCGGATACGCAACTGTCGGGAAGTTAGCAGCGACCTGAAACGCCGTTCAACGACCGATATTCAGTTAATCCGCCGGGAAGGAAGGCTGCCGCTCCAGTGTGGCGCGAGAGCCGCAGACCAGGGCAGGCCCGCCCCGCCCATCGGCTGAGGGCTTACATGCTAGAGGCACGGTCACACATGCCGCACCGAAGCAAGCGAGGAACGAGCCATGCCCAACTCAACTGAAAAGCGCGCAACCTTTCGCAAGCTGCACGAAAGCGGCTTCTTCCTCCTGCCTAACGCCTGGGATGCTGGTAGCGCGGTGAGGCTCACGCAACTCGGCTTCAAGGCGATCGCCTCGACGAGCGCCGGTGCGGCGTGGGCAGCCGGCAAACAGGATGGCGAGCTTAGCTTGGAGGAAGTCCTCGCCCATTTGCGGTTGCTCGTGGCCGCCACGCCGCTGCCCGTCAATGCGGATTTCGAGAACGGGTTCGCGGATCGTCCCGAGGACGTCGCGCGCAATGTCTCGCGCGCCATCGATACCGGCATCGCCGCGCTCTCTATCGAGGATTGGTCCGGAACCGCCATGTACGACACCGCACTGGCGGTCGAGCGGCTCCAGGCGGCTCGAGCGGCAATCGATGCCGTCGACCCCAGCGTCATGCTCATTGGGCGCAACGAGAACTTCCGCGTGCCCGGCATGTCTGTCAGCGACAGCGTTGCCCGCGCGGTGGCCTACGCCAATGCCGGTGCCGATTGCCTCTTTGTACCCAAGATACTTGATACGGGAGCCGTGTCGGAGCTGATCGCGGCGGTGGCGCCTAAGCCGCTCAACGTGTTGATCCAGGATTACGACCACAGCGTCGGCGCCCTCGCAGCCCTTGGTGTGCGGCGGTGCAGCGTCGGCGGCAGCCTCGCCAAGCGAGTCTGGTCAGCCTTTGACGTGGCCGCTCAAGCCTTAAAAGACTGCGAGCCGAGGCCCGCACGCGAAGGCTAGGCCCGGCGCTGATGCACCGGGCCCTTCGCATTGACCTTAGTTCGTCGCGGCGACCGGACGGACCGTGAGGTCGTCAGCCTCGCGGCTGAGCTCGACGCTCGTCAGCCCAGCCTCGCCCTTCGCCGTGGACAGAACCACGGTCTGGCCCGGTGCGAGCACCGTCTCGACGCGGATGGGAAGACCATCCTGCTGCGCCAGCGTCGCGACGACGTGGAAGCGACCGGCCTCCTCGGTGTAGTAGGCGACGCCGTTGATGCCGCCGAGGTCGATCGTGTGCGCGCGTGGACCACCCGCGCTCGCCGAACCGATCGAAGCCAGCGCGACAGCCGCGGTGGCAACTGCAACTTTCAAAAAGCCCATGACTGTCTCCATTCTCTGATGATGACGGCCAGGACGTGCATGCCCTGATCTGTTGCCAGGGAAGATGATGTGCGGCGCAGCATTAGTCCAACAGATAGGATCAATAGAGATCATCGACACGAATAATACAAACCGCTACGAGCCGGCGAATTGGACCCGATAGTCGTGCCGCATCTTCGTCTCGAGCAGGTCGAGGTCGCGCTCCACGCGCCGGCGGGATTCGTCGCTGATCTTCCCGTCACGCAAAGCCTGATGGATCTGCAGCCGTTGCGCCGCGATGACGTCGAGTTCCAATTCATCGGCCAGAAGCACCGCGTCCTTCTCCGTCTCCACGTTCTCCAATCCGTGCAGGTGCTCCTGGTAGCGGCGGCGCAGCACGTCGACGACATCGCCGGGAAGCTGCTGCTCTTTGGCCAGTGCGTCGATGCTGGCGATCGCGGCCCGGATTGCGCCAAGGCGGGCTGCGAGCTCGTTGTCGCGCTCGTCGCGGCGCTCGACGGCAACATCCTTGGCAAACCCGAGCCAATGGATGACCGCTGGCAGCGAAAGACCTTGACCGACGAGCGTCACCACGATGACGATGAACGTGATGGCGAGGATCAGATCGCGATAAGGAAACGGCACCCCGTCCGCGGTGACGAGAGGAATGGCCAGCGCCGCCGCCAGCGAAACGACCCCGCGAATGCCGGTGAACGCCAGCACGAACGGCGACTGCCATGTCGGCGCAGGATCGCGCTTGGCCAGAGATGGGCTGAGCCAGCGCGGAATGTAGGTAGCCGGATAGACCCAGACGAAGCGCGCGACGATCACTATGGCGACCGTCAGCGCCGCCGCCGCAGCAAGATCAGGCAGACTGACGCCGTCGGTGTGCAGGAACACCGTGCGCGCCTGCAGCCCGCACAATAGGAACAGCATGCCCTGAACGACATACATCGCGAGATCCCACACGAACACGCCTTGAAGGCGCGTTGCCGCCGAGATCAGAAGCGGTCCGTTCCAGCTGACATAAAGACCCGCGGCGATCGTCGCCAGCACGCCCGAGCCGCCAAGATGCGCGGGCAGCCAGTAGGCGATGTACGGCGTCAGCAGCGACAGGATGATCTCGACGCGCGGATCACCGGCCCCGCGCCTCAGCCGCAGCATGAGCCAGCCGATCGCAATTCCGTATCCGATCTCGCCGACGAGGATGACCGCAAAACGGGTGCTCGCCTCCGCCAGCGAGAATGCACCGGTGCTGACGGCGACCACGGCGAAGCGATAGAGCACCAGCGCGGTCGCGTCATTCGCTAGGCCTTCGCCCTCCAGGATGACGCGCAGTCGTCGCGGCAACCCGAGGCGGCGGGCAATGGCGAGCGGCGCCACTACATCCGGCGGCGACACGATAGCGCCGAGCACGAAGCCGACCGCCAACGGCCATCCCAGCATCCAATGCAGGCCCACAGCCACCGCGCACGTGGTGAACACGACGCAGCCGATGGCGAGCAACGCGATGGGACGCAGATTGAAGCGAAACTCCCGCCAGCTCATCGATACGCCCGCCGAGTAGATGATCGGCGGCAGCACGAGGAGCAGCACCAGCTCCGGCACCAGCTCCACGCTCGGCAGACCGGGAATGACGGCGAGCGCTGCGCCGGCAACCACAAGCAGGATCGACGGGGCAAGTTGCAGCCTGTTGGCGACGACCCCGAGCGCGGCTATCGCCGCAAGCAGGAACACGCCGAATTGGATAGTCGTGATCATGGTTCCCCGCGGGTGTCGGCCGGTCGGTAGGCCGGGCGACCTTACCGTCGCCTAGCTGGACGTTCCACAGCGTCGGCGGCGATGGTGAACGCGCCGCAACGCGCGCAACTTGCCTCGCCGCGCACGTCCATGAAAAGGTGGACCGATTGAATCGCAGAGGTATCGCCCATGACAAATCCGCTGCCGCGCGCCTGCAAGAGCTTGAACGACCTCGAGGTCGGCGAGACGTTTCGGCTCGACTACCGGGTCAGCGATGCCGACGTGCAGAAGTTCGCGGAGATCTCGGGCGACTTTAATCCCGCGCACTTCGACGAGGAATATGCGAAGGGCACGGTCTTCAAGAACCGCATCGCCCACGGCATGGTCTCGCTCGCCAAGTTCTCCGGCATCTTCGGCATGGACATGCCCGGCCTCGGGGCCATCTGGGGCGGACAGAACGTGAAGTTTCTGGCGCCCGTGCAGCTCAATGAGACCTACACCGCCGTTGCCACCATCAAGGAGAAGGGCGACCGCAACGTCATCTTCTCCTGCTGGGTCGAGGACAAGGACGGCAAGCACATGCTGGAAGGTGAGGGCGTGCTGTACCCCATCCCGCAGAAGGTCAAGGACAAGCTCCAAGCCGACGGCGCCCTCGAAACCTTGTTGGCCAAGTAGGAGGCAGACCGTCCGTCAGCCGGCCGCGCTACGCAACGCAGCCTCGAGGTCGGCGTCGAGGCCGTGCGCAACTTTGGTGACC
>CALRVN010000315.1:0-4792 GCA_943371625.1 Hyphomicrobium sp. CS1GBMeth3 | reverse complement strand
CCGACGCGCTCGACCACGAAGATGCGTCCGCTGCCGTCGAAGGCAGAGGCGACACCGACGGGGTCATTGAAGCCATCAGCCAGCTTCACCAGCGCGATCTTCGGATCGCCCGGCAGCTTGCCGCCTGGCCGTGCTACTTCGGAAGCCTGCGTGGGGACTGTTTGCGCAACGGCGGCGGTCGAGCCTACAGCTCCGACCAACGCCATTCCCATCGACGCGGCATAAATCAACCGCATTCCCATCGAGCGTTCTCCCATTCCTATTGTTATTAGCGACACTTTTTCGCGTTGCGCTTTTGCGCCTACTCGCATTATTCAGTTGGCCCACGATGTCGCCCACTGAATGCGATGTCAGAAACGCTAGTGAATGGCGTTACGTGCGGCAATGGAGCGCCGCGCGAATGGTGGATCAATTGTTGGATTTGCCATTGCGGCACCTATTTTTTGCCACGATCTCCCGGCATCTTCTGCCGAGTTTTCCATTGCGCTTTTTTCTCACTTATGCAGTTACGAAAATTGCAGCTCTGACAGTTGCTTAGAGCGAACAAACCGCGCATGATTGCGTGCGCTCGGGTCCGTCACCGCCCCCTTGGATGCACTCGATACAACGGCGATATGCCGGCAAGCGAGCGTGGAATGCCTGGCAAAGACCAGGGGAAATAACGCATTCCAAAAACCTGGAGAATGCGAGGGGAGAAGCGTGGGTAAAACGGTTAGCGACGCATTGGCGCGCGTTGATTCTTCGGGTGACGATCGGGCTTTCGTTCAGCGGTTCTCGGTAAGCTACGAATTTCCCGTATATTTCACGCGCGATGTCTTCGCCGAAAACAATACAATTCTGGCCGCCACGGTTTCGCCAAGAGCTCAGCGCCAGCGCACTCGCGTGGTCGTCTTCGTCGATGAAGGCGTCGTCCGCGAGATGCCGGACCTGCCGCGCCGCATCACGGCTTACCTCAACGCGCACGCTGGCGAGATCGAGCTGGCTGGTTCCGTGGAGATCATCGCGGGGGGCGAGCAGGCCAAGAATGCGCCAGGGCTTGTGGAACGCCTGCAGCGACAGCTGGTGTCGTATGGTGTCGACCGGCATTCGTACGTCATCGCGGTCGGTGGCGGCGCCGTGCTCGACCTCATCGGCTACGTCGCGGCGACGACGCACCGCGGCATCCGTCACGTGCGCATTCCCACCACGGTGCTGGCCCAGAACGACTCCGGCGTCGGCGTAAAGAACGGCGTCAACGCCTTCGGCTTCAAGAATATGCTGGGCACGTTCCAGCCGCCGGTCGCCGTTATCAACGATTCCGCTTTCATCGACATCCTGCCTGGACGCGACAAGCGGGCGGGCATGGCTGAAGCGGTGAAGGTCGCACTGATCCGAGACGGGGCTTATTTCTCCTGGCTCGAGGAGAAGGCCGAGGCGCTTGCCATATTCGCCTCCGAGCCTCTCGATCACCTGATCCGCCATTGCGCGCTGCTGCACATGCGGCAGATCTCCAATGGTGGCGATCCGTTCGAGCGCGGCAATGGCCGGCCGCTCGATTTCGGGCATTGGTCGGCGCACAAACTCGAAGCACTGTCGGATTACGAGCTGCGCCATGGCGAGGCTGTCGCCATCGGCGTCGCGCTGGACACCCGCTACTCGGTCCTGGCGGGGTTGTTGGCTGAGGGCGCAGACGACCGCGTCCGCGCGCTGCTGGAGCGCCTAGGCTTCGTCCTCTGGCATCCGGCGTGCGACGCGCGCGAGCCAGATGGCCGGCGACGGCTCCTCGCGGGTCTGGAAGAATTCCGCGAGCATCTCGGCGGCGCGCTCAATGTCACTCTGCTGCGCGACATCGGCACCAGCGTCGATGTCGACAACATGGACGCCTATTTGCTCGAGCAGTCGATCGAGTGGTTGCGGCCGCGGGCCATTGCGTAATGCAGCTCGAACTCCCCGGGTCGCCGCACCTGACGTATTGCACCAACATTCATGCGGGCGAGCGCTGGAGCGACATCGATGCAGCGTTGCGTACGCATCTGCCCGACATCAAGCGGCAGGTGTCGCCCGACAAGCCCATGGGCGTCGGCCTGCGCCTTTCGGCTGCAGCGGCGGAGGATCTTGCCGAGCCGCACGTGCTCGCAGAGCTGCAGAACTTCCTGCGCGAAGCATCGCTGTACGTCTTCACCATCAATGCGTTTCCGTACGGTGCGTTTCACGGCACGCGAGTCAAGGAGCAGGTGTACGAGCCGGATTGGCGCGATGAGCGGCGTCTGCGCTTCAGCAACCGGGTGGCGGAGCTGCTCGCGCTGCTGCTCCCGGAGGGCATGGAAGGCAGCATCAGTACCGTGCCGGGTGCTTACAAACAGAATGCGACGACGGCGGCAGATGTCGACCGCATGGCCGAGCTTCTCGTGCGTCATGCCGCGTTTCTGCACACCATTGCCGAGGAGACCGGTAAGCACATCTCGCTCGCTCTCGAGCCGGAGCCCTGCTGCTTCCTCGAAACGATCGACGAGGCCATCGACTTCTTCAAGGACCATCTCTTCGCGCGGCAGTCGGTGGAGAACTTCCGTCACTTGACGGCGATTTCGGCGCGGGAAGCGCGCGAGTCGCTGCGCCGGCATCTGGGGATCTGCCTCGACGTCTGCCATGCGAGCGTCGAGTTCGAGGACCCCGTCGAGTGCCTCGGGCGCCTGTCCGCCGTCGGCATCAGGGTTCCCAAGATCCAGCTCAGCTCGGCGCTGCGCATTCCCGCCGTGGACGACACGGCCTTCGATCTGCTCTCGCCCTTCGACGACGGCGTCTACCTGCACCAGACGGTCGAGGCGACGGCCGGCGACCTCACCCGCTACGCCGACCTTCCACAAGCGTTCGATGCGCTGCGCAACGGGCGGGCGAAGGGCGAGTGGCGCGTGCACTGCCACGTGCCGCTGTTCCAGGCGGCGTACGGCCAGCTGCAGTCGACGCAGGGGCCGCTCATCGACCTGCTGGCCGCGTGCCGGCGGCAGTCGATGGCGCCACACCTCGAGGTGGAAACCTATACGTGGGACGTGCTGCCGGCCGAAATGCGCGGCAGCGACGTCGCCAGCGATATCGCCCGGGAGCTGAAATGGGTTCGCTCGCAACTGGTCGCGTGAGCTTCTGGCGCACGGCGCTGAAGCTCGGACGCGTTTCCAATCTGCCGACCGTGTGGAGCAACGTAATCGCCGCGACGGTGATTGCGGGCGGGGCGTCGCTGCAACTTGGGGCGATGCTCGCCGGTGCCATCTCGCTGATGTACGTCGGCGGCATGTACCTCAACGATGCGTTCGACAAGGACATCGACGCGCGCGAACGCCCGGAGCGGCCGATCCCGGCCGGTGAGATCACGGCGGAGGCGGTTTATATCGCCGGCTTTGCCCTGCTCGGCGTCGGCATGCTCATGCTCGCGTCGGTCAACGGCCGCGCGGGTCTTGCAGGCCTCGCGCTCGCTGCTGCCATCGTCGTTTACAACTGGCATCACAAAGGCAACTTGCTGGCGCCGTTCGTCATGGGACTGTGCCGCGCGCTTGTGTACGTGGCCGCTGCGGCGGCGGTGTCCGCCACGCTGCCGGCTCCTGTGCTGCTCGGCGCCGCCGCGACACTCGCCTACGTCGCCGGCCTGACCTATGCTGCGCGCATGGAAGGGCTGGACCGCATCGGCTCGCTTTGGCCGCTGCTCATGCTGATCGCACCGCTGGCGGTGACGGTCGCGCTGTCCGGCAGTGTCTCGGTGCCTCTCATGATCGCGGTAGTCGCGTTCATCGCCGCCGCCGTCCGTTGCGCGCAACTGCTGATGCGCCGCGGCCCGGGAGATATCTCGCGCGCCGTGGCGCTGCTGATCGCAGGCATTGCGATCAACGACGCACTGCTCGCCTCGACCACAGGAGTGGACCATGCAGCCTATGCCTGCCTCGCCTGTTTTGGTCTCACGCTCTTCTTCCAGCGCTATGTCCCGGCAACCTGAGATGAGCCAGCTATTGCCCGCGGTGTCGGTGGAGGATATCCGCCGGCGCATGGCGTTGATACGAGGTTGGCTGGCGGCGCGCGTCGACGCGGCGCAGTTTGCCTGGCTCGACGAGCAGGCAGTAGCTTTAGCGCAGGCGCCCACAGGCGCCGCTCTGCAGCTGGCTGTCGGGCTGACGCCGCGGCGTCTGGGAAAGTCTCCGCTGCAGCTCAGTGACGAGGAAGTGGGTGCGGCACGCGAGTTGCGTCCGGGTCTCGACGTTCGTGACTGGAGCGTCGATCAGGCGGCGCGCATCTATCTCGTTCTCGCCAGCTTCGAGACGGGCGAAGACAGCTTTGCAGCGCGCCTCGACGCGCTCGTGCGTTCGGGGGAGATCGGCGAGCAGATCGCGCTCTATCGCGGGCTGCCGCTCTATCCGGTCCCCGACAAGATCGTCGCGATGGCCAGCGAAGGCATCCGCTCCGCCATGCAACCCATCTTCGAGGCGGTCGCGCATCACAGCCCTTATCCCGCCGAGCAGTTCAGCGAGCCGATGTGGAACCAGATGGTGGTGAAGGCGCTGTTCGTCGGCAGCCGCCTAGCGCCGATCCAGGGGCTCGATCAGCGGCGCAACCCCGACCTCGCACGCATGCTCGTCGACTACGCCCACGAGCGATGGGCTGCCGGCCGCGCCGTGAGTCCGGAGCTGTGGCGCTGCGTTGGCCCCTACGCCGAGGCATGCTTCGACGACGTGCTGAAGGTGTTCGGCTCGCCGGTCGCATCGGAGCGCCAAGCCGCCGCCCTGGCGCTCTCCGAATGCCCGGCACCGGACACCGTCATCGCGCTTGAGAC
>CALRVN010000314.1:0-4821 GCA_943371625.1 Hyphomicrobium sp. CS1GBMeth3 | reverse complement strand
TCGCGCCGGCTTCGCGCTGTGTGTGCTCGCGACCACCGCCACCGCGCAGGCGATCTACCCGATCGATCGTGCGGACATTCTCGCCGGCTCGCGCTTCGATCTGAAGGTCGAGTTCCCCGGCGCTGTGCCACCAGCCGACATCAAGGTCACCCTCAACGGCGAGGACGCCGCCAAGGCTTTCGGCCGTGAACCCGTTATCGACACGGACGAGGACGGCCTCGGCCACACCGCCTATTGGATCCGCGGCGTGCAGCTGTCGAAGGCCGGCGCCTACACCGTCGAGGCCACCGATGGACGTAACACCGCAAAGGTCGAATGGGAGGCCTTCGCGGGCACCGACGGCCGCCTCGCCAAGAACGTCATCCTGCTGATCGGCGACGGGCTTTCGATGGCCCACCGCACCGCAGCACGCATGCTCTCCAAGGGTATCCGCAAAGGCCGCTACGGCGGCGAGTTGGCCATGGACGACATGCCCCACATGGCGCTCGTCTCGACCTCCGGCACTGACTCGATTGTCACCGACAGCGCCAACGCCATGTCCGCCTACACCACGGGCCACAAGACCTGCATCAACGCGCTGGGCGTCTACTGCGCCCGTAACCGCTCGACCCTCGGTCATCCCAACGTCGAGACCATCGCCGAGCTCGCCAAGCGCAAGCTGGGCATGGCCGTCGGTGTCGTGACCGACGTCGAGATCGAGGACGCAACGCCCGCCGGAATGATCGCGCACGCGCGCCGCCGCAGCGACTACGACGACATCGTGCGCATGTTCTACTGGCTGAAGCCCGACGTGATACTCGGCGGCGGCAGCCTCAACTTCCTGCCCTCCGCCGCCGGCGGCAAGCGCAAGGACGGCGAGGACTACATCGCCAAGTTCGGGAAGGCCGGCTACGCCTTCGCCGCCAACGCGACCGAGCTTGCGGCCGCGGCCGCCAACCCCGAGACGACGAAGCTGCTCGGCCTCTTCAACGAGAAGAACCTCGACGGCGCGCTCGACCGCAAGTTCCTCAAGAAGGGGACCGTGTCGCGCTTCCCCGACCAGCCCGATCTCACCGACGAGATGCGCGCGGCGCTCGAGGTGCTCTCGCGCTCCGACAAGGGCTTCCTGCTCATGGTCGAGGCCGGACGCATCGACAAGTACAGCCACTCCCTCGATTGGGAGCGCGCCGTCTACGATACGATCATGCTGGATAACGTCGTGAAGCAGGCCAAGGACTTCGCGGCGAAGAACGGCGACACGCTCGTCATCCTCGTTCCCGACCACGCCCATCCCGTGTCGATCATCGGCACGTATGACGATGCGAAGGGCGAGCAGCTGCGCGACCGTCTGCAGACCTACTCCGAAGCGGGATTCCCGACTTATCCCCCCGCGGATAAGGACGGCTACCCTGACAAGGTCGACGTACAGCGCCGTCTCGCGTTGGTCTTCGCCGCCTATCCCGACTATTGCGATCCGGGTCGCCCCTATCTCGACGGGGAGAACGAGCCGACCGTTGCCGCCCCCGTGCCGCCGTCGCCCCCGCTGTCCCCGCCGTTGCCGCCGTCTTCCCCCCTGGCGCCCCCCTCGGCTACTGCGGCGCTCGCCAATGAGGTCTATTGCAAACCCGGAGCCGCGCGCAAAATCGGCAACCTGCCGATCACCGCGCGAAACGGCGTGCATGCCGCCGACGACGTTATTCTCACGGCAACGGGGCCCGGCGCCGAAGTCCTGCACGGGCGCATCGACAATACGTTCGTCTTTCGCGCCATGGCGCGCGCACTTGGCCTAGGCCCGTAGCCGGCCTTCCATCGGATTGAACCGGTTCGTCAGCTCATCTCAGCCAAGTAGTGGTTCTCACGCAGATTGCAGCTCGCGAGACGCCATTCGATCGGCCGCCCCTCGATCGTGTGCACGAGGCAGTCGAGCAGCAGCACCGGAGTGCCTTCCTCGAGGTTGAGCAGCTTGGCGACATCGCCCTTGGCCGCTGCGACCCCGATCCTTTCCTCTGCGCGCCCGAGCAGCACGCCGAAGTGATGTGCCAGGACGACGATGCTGGGCGAGACCTCGGCCCCCTTTTCCAGGCCTGGAAACAGGCCCTGGGGAACGATCGATTCCTCGACCATGAGCGGCACGCCGTTATGCGAACGCACCCGGTGGATGCGGAAAATCGGCTCGCCGTTCCGCAACTGAAGGTGACGCGCCTCCACATCGTTGGCCGCGGCGCCGACGATCGTGCAGCTCGCGATCTCGCCTCCGATCCGCGTCCCCGCCGGGTCGCGAATATTGCTGAAGCGGATGGCGTGCTCGTTTGCCGTCTGATCGATGACGAAAGTGCCGCGTCCCTGACGCCGCGAGATGAGCCGCTCGGTTTCCATCTCGTCGAGCGCCTTTCGAACGGTGCCGACGCTGATGCCGAGTTCTCGCGATAGCTCGATCTCGTTGGGGATCGCCGCTCCCGGCTTCCAGTCACCAGCGGCAATGCGCTGGATGAGCATGTCCTTGACCTGGAGATAGAGTGGCCGTGTTGAAAACCGTCCCACCACTGTCATTTGAAACCCCTCAAAGGCTGGAGGACCTCGCGGGCAACAATTGGAGGTGAAAATTACCGCGAAACCTTTGCACTACATATGATGTGAACACAGTATTCTTCATTCAATAGATAGTCCGTAGCAGAGCATAATAATGATATTCACCATAGCACATAATACTGACTTCCGTATTCTGATTATCCACCTTTATTTAACCATTCAACTTCCGGCTGCGGCATTGGTTCGCAGTTTTGTCATGACGCATACCTTTTTATCCTGAGACACGCAGAAGCAAAGCTTGGAAATTGGTCGACAGTCTCTCCGCGACACGAGAGCCCCGCACGTGGCGGTAGCTCCGCCCGCTCCCGATCGGACTTTCCCGTCTCGCGCCGCGCCAATCCACCTGCGCCTCAATGCGCAGCCCGATAGATCTTGCGGCGCACCCCCATGCCGGTACAAACATCGCTACCGGCGTCGTAATCCGGCGCCGGGCATAGCGAGGGAGCCTTTGCACATGATGGAGTTGGGGACGTTGCAGTCGGCCGCGACCGGGCAATCGACAGACCGGACGCTTCGCCACGACTGGTCCCGAGAGGAGGCCCAGGCCCTCTACGAGGCTCCGTTCAACGATTTGCTCTTCCGCGCCCATACCGTTCACCGGCGGTTCTTCGAACCTAATACGGTGCAGCGCAGCCGTTTGTTATCAATCAAGACCGGAGGATGTGCGGAAGACTGCGGATATTGCAGTCAGTCGGCCCACCATGCGTCAGGGTTGAAAGCCAGTAAGCTGATGCAAGTAGAGAAGGTTCTGGCCGAGGCCCGTCAGGCCAAGGAGCAGGGCGCGACCCGCTACTGCATGGGCGCCGCGTGGCGCTCACCAAAGGGCCGCGACATGGATGTACTGTGCGCCATGGTCGAAGGCGTGAAGTCGATGGGCATGGAAACATGCATGACACTCGGCATGCTGTCCGATGACGATGTCGGTAAACTCAAGCATGCGGGTCTCGACTACTACAATCACAACATCGATACCTCTGAACGTTACTATGAGAAGGTCATCACCACGCGCACCTTCGCCGACCGCCTGCAGACGCTGGAGCGCGTCCGAGAGGCCGGAATCAAGGTCTGCTGCGGCGGCATCGTCGGCATGGGCGAGGAGCCCGAGGACCGCGTCGACATGCTCCTCACGCTCGCCAACCTTCCCCAGCATCCCGAAAGCGTGCCGATCAACATGCTGATCGCCATTCCGGGCACGCCCCTCGCCGAGGCCGAGAGGATCGACGGCATCTCCTTCGTGCGCACCATCGCGCTGGCCCGTGTCCTCATGCCGAAGTCTTATGTGCGCCTTTCCGCCGGCCGCACCCAGATGAGCGACGAGACCCAGGCGCTTTGCTTCTTCGCCGGTGCGAACTCGATCTTCGTCGGCGATACGTTGCTGACCACCGACAATCCCGGCGAGGACAGCGACTCCGTTTTGTTCAGCAAGCTCGGCCTGAGGCCGCTCGAGCTCGAGACGAGCTCGGTTGTTGAGGACGATGTACAAGAACCATGAGCGTGCGCTCGAGGCTTTAGCGCGACGCGGCCGCCGCCGGTCGCTGATCGCGCTATCCGGCATCGACTTCTCATCGAATGACTATCTTGCCCTCGCCAGTTCGCGCGAGCTGAAGGACGCGGCGCGTTCCGCCGTCGAGCGCGATGTGCCGATCGGCTCCGGCGGCTCGCGTCTGCTGCGCGGCAATCACCGCGAGCACGAAGCGCTCGAAGCCGAGGCGGCAGCGTTCTTCGGTGCCGAAAGCGCCCTGTTCTTCGGCGGCGGCTACGCTGCCAACCTGGCGCTGTTCTCGACCCTGCCGCAGCGCGGCGATCTCGTCGTCCACGACGCGCTGATCCACGCCTCCGTGCACGATGGCATGCGCATGGGGAAGGCCGAACGTGCCGAAGCAAAGCACAACGACGCGCAGTCGTTCGACGACGCCATCACCGACTGGCGCGCTGCAGGCGGCACCGGCATCCCGTGGATTGCCGTCGAAAGCCTGTACAGCATGGACGGCGATCGTGCCCCGCTCGATGAGCTGGCCGAAATCGCGCGCCGCCACGACGGCGTTCTCGTCCTCGACGAGGCGCACGCGACGGGCGTGTTGGGACCGTCTGGGCGCGGCCTAGGTGCTCACCTCGAAGGCCAGCCGAATGTCATCGCGCTCCACACCTGCGGCAAGGCGCTGGGCGCGATGGGCGCGCTGCTCACCGGCCCCCAGGTTGTGTGCGATTTCCTCGTCAATCGCTCCAGGCCGTTCATCTATGCGACGGCGCCGT
>CALRVN010000313.1:0-4850 GCA_943371625.1 Hyphomicrobium sp. CS1GBMeth3 | reverse complement strand
AAGGGAAGACCTCAGGAAGAAGATCGAGGAACAGACGCCGAGACGCAGCAGCGAGTAGCCTCCGCAATTGATTAAGGTGCGGGTGGCTAAACTTTCGGCCGGATCAGGCCACCACCCATCTCGTCATGCCCAGCAAACTCTCCACGTACCGCGCCAAGCGCGACTTCGAAAAAACGAAAGAGCCGAGTGGCACCGCCAAGGTGCGCAAGGTGGAGTATCCGCGTTTCGTCATCCAGAAGCATGACGCGACGCGGCTGCACTACGACCTTCGCTTGGAGCACGACGGCGTCTTCAAGTCGTGGGCGGTCACCAAGGGCCCCTCGCTCAGCCCGAAGGACAAGCGACTCGCAGTCGAAGTTGAAGATCATCCGCTCGATTACGGCGACTTCGAAGGGACGATCCCGAAGGGCGAGTACGGCGGCGGCACGGTGATGCTGTGGGATCGCGGCTTCTGGGCGCCCGAAGGCAACGAGGATATCGACGCTGCGCTGAAGAAGGGCGAGCTGAAGTTTGTGCTGGCCGGCGACAAGCTGAAGGGCAGCTTCGTGCTCGTGCGCATGAAGGGCGATAAGTTTGGTGGCAAGCGCAACAACTGGCTGCTGATCAAGCACAAGGACGACTGGTCGTCGGATGATGGCGAGGCGGCGCTGAAGAAAGACAAGTCGGTGGCGTCGGGCCGGACGATGGGCCAGATCGCTGCAGGGAAGGGTAAGCCGCCAAAGCCGTTCATGCTGGCGCGCGACGTAAAGGCGTTCTCGCCGGACGCGGTCTGGCACTCATCGGAGCGCGGGAGAGATGAGCGCGCGCCTGCGCGCAAGCGTTCCGCCAAGCGCGTGAAGAGCAAGGATGCAGAGGACAGCAGTCCGGATACTATTCTGGGCATCAAGCTTTCGAAGCCGGAAAAGGCGCTGTGGCCGGCGGACGGCGACATCGCTGCCGTTACCAAGCTCGATCTCGCGCATTATCTCGAGGAGGCGAGCGATTGGATGCTGGCCCATATCGAGGGGCGACCGTGCTCGGTCATTCGCGCGCCCGACGGTATCGAAGGCGAAAGCTTCTTCCAACGGCACGCGATGCGCGGCATGTCCACCACAATCGATGTCGTCAAGGTGTCCGGTGACCGCGAGCCTTACATCGAGATCGACCGCCCCGAGGGGCTGATTGCCATGGCGCAGGTGGCGGCGGTCGAATTCCACCCGTGGAACTGCTTGCCCTACGAGCCAGAGGTGCCGGGGCGCCTCGTGTTCGATCTCGATCCCGCGCCCGATGTCGCGTTCGATACCGTTGTCGAGGCGGCAAAGGAGCTGCGTGCACGCATTGAGGATCTCGGGCTCGTCGCCTTCTGCAAAACGACAGGAGGCAAGGGTCTGCACGTCGTGACGCCGCTGAAGGCGGACGCCAGGAAGCGGCTCGGCTGGGAGGAGGCGAAGACTTTCGCCAACGCCGTGTGTGCGCAGATGGCAGACGACAGCCCCGATCGCTACCTCATCAAGATGACCAAGAAGCTGCGCACTGGTCGCATTTTTCTCGACTATCTGCGCAACGATCGCATGGCCACGGCCGTCGCGCCATTGTCGCCACGGGCGCGTCCCGGTGCGCCGGTATCCATGCCGCTGACCTGGGCGCAGGTGCGCGCCGGGCTCGACCCTCACCGCTTCGACATTCGCACGGCCTTGGGCCTGCTCGCCAAGAGTAAGGCGTGGGCCGACTATGGCAAGGCGGCACGACCGCTGCAGCAGGCAATAGAACGCCTTGTCGGCTCAGGCCAAGACCCGGCCTGAGAGGTGATCGTGAAACTTCCCATCGATAGCGACATTGCTCCGATGGAGGCGCGGCTGGTCGAAAAGCTGCCGCGCGAAGCGGGATGGCAATTCGAGCCCAAGTGGGACGGATTTCGCTGTCTTGCATTTCGCGAGGGGCCGAAGGTCGAGCTGAGGGCCAAGTCGGGCAAGTCGCTCAACCGCTTTTTTCCTGACGTCGTTGAGGCGATGCTAGCGTTGCCGCAGCGCCAATTCATTCTCGACGGCGAACTGATGATTGCCGCCGAGGGCGGTTTCAGCTTCGACGCGCTACAGATGCGGTTGCATCCGGCCGCCTCTCGCGTCGCGAAGCTTGCACGCGAGCAGCCGGCGACGTTCGTCGCGTTCGATTGTCTGTTGTCGTCGCGGGGGCGCTCGCTTCTCGCGGAGCCATTCCTAAAGCGGCGGGAAGCCTTAGAGGCATTCGTCGCACGCGCCGGAGAGAGCGATGGCCTAGCGCTGACGCCGTTTACGCGTGACGTCAAGCAAGCGGAGCGGTGGCTCGATAGCATCAAGGCCCAGACCGACGGCGTGGTCGCCAAGCTGCTCGATCTGCCGTACGAGCCGGGCGAGCGGGCGATGTTGAAAGTGAAACGCCTGCGCACGGCGGACTGCGTCGTCGGCGGTTTTCGCTATGAGAGCAACAGCCGCCTCGTCGGCTCGCTGCTGCTAGGTCTCTACGGCGAAGACGGCTTGCTGCACCACGTCGGCTTCACGTCGGCCATTTCCGCCAGCGAGAAGCCGGCGCTTACGAAGCGGCTCGAAAAGCTGATAGCGCCGCCAGGCTTCACTGGCGATGCGCCCGGTGGGCCGAGCCGCTGGTCAACGGACCGTACGGGTGCCTGGGAGCCGCTGAAGCCAAAGCTCGTGGTCGAGATCCGTTACGACCACGTGACAGGGGACCGCTTCCGGCATGGAACCAAGCTCATCCGCTGGCGGCCGGACAAGGCGCCTCGCCAGTGCACGATGGAGCAGCTTTCAGCGTCAGCGGCAGTTGCGCCCGTCAAGGGCGTTCGCGCCAAGAGTCCACGCGTGGCTTCATGATTGTTGATGGCTGGGTGTGCAGGCTGCGGGATTGCATTATGGTCCGGTCCCGTCATGCGCAAACAGGTTGAAAATAAGCTGGCAGCCGAACTGTCGCTGCGTCCGCTCAGGCGGACCGACCTGCCGCATGAAACGATCAATCTGGCGAAGTTCCTCATCGGCAAGGTGCTGGTGCGCGAGGACGAAGCCGGGTTGGTCAGCGGGCGCATCGTCGAGACGGAGGCCTATCCGCCGGGCGATGAGGCCGGACACCACCGCAGCGGGCGCACGGCGCGCAATGGCTCGTTGTTCCTTCCGTATGGGCACGTCTACGTCTATCGCGCCTACGGCACGGCGATGATGCTCAACATTTCAAGCGAAGAGGAGGGTGTCGGCGGCGGCGTGCTGATCCGTGCGGCCGAGCCGCTAACCGGCATCGACATCATGCGGCGGAGGCGTGGCGTGGAAGATGTCCGCGATCTGGCTCGGGGGCCGGGGCGCTTGGCGCAAGCGTTCGATATCACATTCGCGCTCGATGGCCGCGAGTATGGTGCCGGTAATCAAATTTGGCTGGCTGACGACGGAAGCAAAGCGCCGAAGATAGGCCGTTCGGTGCGTATCGGCATCACGCGCAATGCCGACACGCTATGGCGTTATTTTGAACGAGGCAGCCGGTTCGTGAGCGGGCTGGCCAAGCTCAACGCGACCTGATCGGCAGCCGGAAGTCGGCAATGAAGCGGCCCGGCCGCGCGTGATCGTGGCCGGGCCGATTGATTTCCGTGTCGCTTTAGAACTTTGCGCGGGCGGTCGCGTAGAACTGCCGGCCAGCCTGGGGGAATCCCTCGGCAAGCGAGTAGTTCTGGTCGAGCAGGTTGGTCACGCCTACGGCCGCGGAGAAGTTTTCCGTGAAGTCGTAGTCGGCGCGGAAGTTGAGCAGCGCGTAGGAGCCGAGATCGACGTAGCTCGGCTTCGGCTCGGGATTCGCCGGCTTGCCGCAGCCGCCGGTGGTGCCACTTTCCGGTCCGGGCCCTGACACGAGCGTCGATGCGCAGCTCGTCACGAGCACGGTGCGATCGGACGCGATCTCCATGCTCGGCGTGAGTGTGAGCTTGCTGGTCGCCTTCCAGGACGCGTAGATGAACCATTCGTGCGTCGGCGTGCCTTCTACCTGGCTGTTGGAGATGGCACGCTGGCCAGTGATCGTGCCCGGAATGTTCGGGTTTCCGAGGGCGTCAAGAGCGGTGTAACTGCCGGCGGCCGAGCCGAAGTCGATATCGCGGTCGAGGTAGGTGTAGTTGCCGCCGATGCGGAGGGTGCGCGTTGCGTCCCAATCTGCCGACAGCTCGAAGCCGCGGTGCTCACCGTCGGCGTTATAGACGACGAACGAGCTGTTGCCGTTGGCCGCCGAGTTGGCGGTCAGGATCAGGTTCTCGATGTCGGAGTAGAACACGGCCGAGGACACGTGCAGCGTCGAAAAGAATGTGTCACTGACACCGATCTCGTAGTTGGTCGCGCGCTCGGCATCCAGGCCGGGTTCCTCGGTGCGTCCGCCAAACCGCGAGCTGTAGCGATCGAATAGGGTCGGGAAGCGCGTGCGACTGGACACGTCCGCGTGCACCTTGCCGTCACGGCTGTAGCTGTAAATGGCAGCGGCCTGCCAGTTCCACTTATCAAGCTCGGGTAGCGGCTGAAGCGTTCCGTCCGCGCGCGTCACGTCGTTCATGTCGTAGCTGATGCCGGTGACGACGTCGAAGTTGCGCGTGGCGTGAATCGTGTTCTCGACGGCGAACGACAGGGTCTCCTCGGAAAGCTGCTTGATCGGATCCGTGACCAAGAACTCCCCGAGAGCATTGTAGTTGATGCCCTGCTCCCAATGCTTGTCGCGCCGCCAGTGGATCGCGCCCTTCAGAGTGTTCATCGGGATAAGGTCGGTACCCATTTCGACGAAGCCGCCCATTGAGGCGTCGTCGTAAGGGCTTGTCACCCGCACGGCGGCGAAGGTGGGGTCCCAGTAGAAGTCGAGCGTGT
>CALRVN010000312.1:0-4872 GCA_943371625.1 Hyphomicrobium sp. CS1GBMeth3 | reverse complement strand
GAACGCTTCGACCGTCCCCTGATCGAGCACCTCTGGATGAGCCGCCGCGTTCACGAGTTGCAGGTGCTGAGCGATGAACTCCACATCCACGAGCCCGCCACGCACGTGCTTCAGCTCCCAGATGTCTTCGCTTCCCTTCCCCTTGAAGATGCGCTCGCGCATGTCACGCACGTCGGCGGCAATCTTCGCACGATCGCGCGGCCATACCAGCGACACGCGCACCGCGCCGTCGACGCGCTCACGTAGCTCCAAAGGCCCGGCGATAGCGCGTGCCCGCGTCAATGCCATGTGCTCCCACGTCCAGGCTTCTCCCGTCTGATAGTCGACGAACGACTTGAGTTGCGTCGCGACTGGCCCCTGCTGGCCGGAGGGCCGCAGCCGCATATCGACCTCGTAAAGCGCCCCTTCCGCCGTCGCCGCCGAAAGGGCCGTGATGAGACGTTGCGTCAGCCGCGCGTAGTACTGCATCGGCGACAGCGGCCGCTCTCCGTCCGACTGCACCGCGTCTTCGTCGAAGTCGTAAAGCAGGATGAGATCGAGATCCGACGACGCCGTCATCTCGCGCCCGCCGAGCTTGCCCATGGCAAGCACCACCGCGCCGCCGCCGGGAACATGCCCGTGCACGCGAACCAGCTCGCGCTCTACCGCACGCACCAGCGCTTCGATCAGCCGCTCGGCCAGCAGCGCGTAGGCAGGTCCGGCCTGATGCGCCTTGATGGCACCCGACAGCAGCCTAACGCCGATGAGGAATTGCTGCTCGCTGCCGACAACGCGTGCACGGTCGAGCACATACTGGATGTCATGCTCTCCGTTGCCGACCTCCGCGGCGATCAGCCGGTCGAGTTCCTCCGCCGTCGGCAATGTCCCGAGCGTACCGGGGTCGAGCACGGCATCGAGCAGACGCCGCCGTCGCGACAGGATGTGCGCCAGGCGCGGCGCCGTTCCCATGATATCGGCGAGCAACCGCAGCAGCCCAGGATTGGCGCGCAGCAGCGAGAACAGCTGAATGCCCGCCGGCAACTGGGCCATGAAATGATCGAAGCTCGCAAGCGCGCGATCGGGATCAGCGGTGTCGGCCAACGCCTGCACCAGCAGCGGCTGCACCTCCGTGAGCCGCTCGCGCGCCCGCGGACTGCGCACTGAAGGATAGCGGCCGTGATGCCAGCCGCGGATCATCGCCAGCACCTCGGACGGACGCGCGTAGCCCATCTCTTTCAGCGCGGTCACCGTCGCAGGGTCATCCTTTTCGCCCGCGAACACGAGGTTGACGCCGTCGCCCGTCAGCACCGGCGCGTCCTCGAACAATGCCGCGTAGTGCTTCTGCACCGTCTCGAGCCGCGCAACCAGCTCACGCGAGAACGCCGCCGTGTCGGCATACCCGCAGAATTTCGCGAAGTTCTCCAACCGTATCGGATCGTCCGGAACCTCGTGCGTCTGCTCGTCGGCGACCATCTGCAGCCGGTGCTCGATGCGCCGTAGGTAGAGATAGGCCTCGCTCATCTCCTTCGCGACGCGCTGCTTGATCCAGCCGCGTTCAACCAGCCTCTGCATGGCATCGAGGGTGCGCCGCTGCCTCAGGTCGGGCTGCCTCCCGCCAGCAATGAGCTGCTGCGTCTGCACGAAGAACTCGATCTCGCGGATGCCGCCGCGACCGAGCTTGATGTTGTGGCCGGCGACGGCGATGGTGCCGAGCCCCCGATGCGCGAAAATCTGCCGCTTCATCGCATGCACGTCGGCGATGGCGGCATAGTCGAGGTATTTGCGCCAGACGAACGGCGCCAGCTCGTCCAGCAGCTCCGTCCCGGCGTCGATATCGCCCGCGCACGCCCGCGCCTTGATCAGCGCCGCCCGCTCCCAGTTCTGCCCGAAACTTTCGTAGTAGATCAGCGCTGCCGTGGTCGAGAGCGCAAGCTGCGTCGCCCCGGCGTCCGGGCGCAGCCTGAGGTCGGTGCGGAACACATACCCGTCGCCCGTGCGCTCCTCCATCAATTGCACGAGATCCCGCGTCAGCCGCACGAAGAATGCTTGCGGCTCGACGTTCGGTGCAGTGCGGATGCGGTCGCGCTCGTAGAAGACGATGAGATCGATGTCGCTGGAGTAGTTCAGTTCCCCGGCGCCATGCTTGCCCATCGCCAATACGATGTAGCCATCCGCCCGGATTGCGCCGTCACTGTCCGCCAGCCATTGCCCGCGTGCCACGGCCTCGCGCAGCAGGAAGCCGATCGCTCCAGCAAGCGCCGCATCGGCGCAATCGCTGAGCACCTGCGTTACGGTCATCACCGGCCATACGCCGCCGAGATCGGCCAGCGCCGTCAGCAGCGCCACTTCCGCCTTGTAGACGCGTAAGGCGCGCATGACCTCGGAACGAGTTGTCGATGCGGCGACGTGCGAAGAAAGCTCCTCCGCAAGCTGCGCGGCCCGAACCTCCGGCGCCGTCGCGAAGATCTGCTGTAGTCGCCCGGCATCGCGCTCGATGAGTGCCGTAAGATAAGGCGAGCCGCTGAACACGCCGGAAAGCAATGCGGCAGCGCGCGGATCGTCCAGCGCGCTGCGAAGCTGCGCAAGGCTCGCGTCGCTCTCCGCGCACGCCTTCAGCGCTGCCAGCGCGCCGATGGAGCGTTCATCGCCGCGGGCAACAGGTGCCTCGCCGATGCGCTCGGCGAAGGGTTTCAGGTTATCGTTCTCATTGGTCATCCTGGACGCACGCGGCCTGATCGCAGCTTCCGACGCCCCGTCTTAGCCGCCTGCAGCACGCTTCGGAAGCGAAAGCACCACCCGCAGTCCCGGATGATTGTCTTCCAGCCGGACCGTACCGCCGTGCAAACGAGCCACGGCTTGCACCAGACTGAGCCCGAGACCCGTTCCAGGCTCGGTACGGCTTTTCTCCAGTCGCACGAAGCGCTTCAGCACGCGCTCGCGATCCTCTTCCGCGATGCCGCGGCCGTTGTCGGCTACCACGATCTCAATCGCATCCGGCCGATCCGCGAGATCGATGGAGATCAGAGCGTCGTTTTGCATCTCGCGCATGCCCGAGTATTTGATCGCATTCTCGATGAGGTTGACGACCGCCTGCACGATGAGCTGGCGATTACCCCTGATCTCAGGGCCAGCTCCGACATTGACGTCGAGCCGCATGCCCCGTTCCTCGGCCACCGGCTCGTAAAGCTCGGCGACATCCCGAACCGCGCGACCGACATCGAAGCTCTCCGCATTGCCTTCCAGCGCGCCTGCCTCCAGCCTCGCAACCAGCAAGAGACTATTGAACGTCTTGATCAGCTCGTCGGCCTTCTCGATCGTGTGTTCTAGGCCGTCGCGATAAGCCTCAGCGCCGGTCTCGCGCAGCGCAGCCTCCGCCGCATTGCGCAGCCGCGTCAGTGGCGTCTTCAGGTCGTGCGCGATGTTGTCGGAGACTTCGCGCAACCCGTTCATCAGCGCCTCGATCCGATCGAGCATCGCGTTGAGGTTCACCGCCAGCGCGTCGTACTCGTCACCCGCTCCGCTCACCCCGATGCGGCGCGACATGTCGCCTGCCATGATCGAGCGCGCCGCGACGTTGATCGTCTCGATGCGCCGCAACGCCACCCGGCCGATGGCGACACCCGCGACGAGCCCGCCTAGCGTCAGGAACCCCAGCGCGAGAAAATACAGGGTACCCATCTCGCTCGCGAAGCGGCGCTGGTCGTCGACATCGCGGCCGACAATGAGCTGCAGGCCATGACCGACATCGACGGGAATGGCGACCGCGAGATGCTCACGCGCGCTCGCGATGTCAGGGGAGTAGCGAAAGACGCCGCCTGTCGAGCTGCCAACGATCTCCGGCGGCAGGCGGCTGAGATTGCCGGCGAGCTTCGCGCCATTGGCATCCGCGAGGTGATAGAGCCCTGGGCTGCCCGAGCTGCTGCGCGTTTCCACCGCGCGCACGAGAGCCGGCGCGCCACCCGACTGAACCTCCGCCTTGAGCTGCTGCGCCTCGCCGTCGAGCGTCGCCAGTACCTGGCTCGTCAGCACGCGGTTGGTCTGCCACAGCAGCACGCCGACCACGAGCCCAGCAAACGCCAGATACGCCGCGACCGTTATCGCCGCGACGCGAAACGACGTGGTCGACAGGGCGCGGAGAAGGCGTTCAGGCAGAGCCATCGCGGATCGTATATCCCGCCCCGCGCACCGTATGCAGAAGAGGCTTGTCGAAGTTCTTGTCGATCTTTGCGCGCAGCCGCGACACGTGCACGTCGATGACGTTGGTCTGCGGATCGAAGTGATAGTCCCACACGTGCTCGAGCAGCATCGTGCGCGTCACCACCTGCCCCGCGTGCTTCATCAGATATTCGAGCAGGCGATATTCACGCGGCTGCAGCTGGATGGCTTCGCCGTCGCGCGTGACGCGATGCGACAGCCGGTCGAGCACGAGACCGTCGACCACGTAACGTGTTTCCTGCTCCTCCGGCACCGCCCGCCGCGCCAAGGCTTCGACGCGAGCCAGCAGCTCCGAGTATGCGTATGGCTTGGTGAGGTAGTCGTCGCCGCCGGCCCGGAGACCCTTCACGCGGTCATCCACCTCACCGAGCGCCGAGAGGATAAGCACCGGCGTGCGGATACCCTTGGATCGCAGCTCGCGGATCATGCTCAGCCCGTCGAGACGCGGCAGCATGCGGTCGACGATGAGCACGTCGTACGCGCCCTGCTCGGCCAGCGACTGCCCTAGCTCGCCATCCTCGGCGAGGTCTGCACCATGGCCGCTCTCTTTGAGCGCCTTCTGCAGGAATTGCGCGGTTTCCCGGTCGTCCTCGACCACAAGCACGTGCATCGTTTCACCGCTCAGCTTTGCCGATTCGCATTCTGCCTTGCCGTGCCCCAAACGTCGAGGCGGGCCCC
>CALRVN010000311.1:0-4903 GCA_943371625.1 Hyphomicrobium sp. CS1GBMeth3 | reverse complement strand
GGTCATCGACCTCGGCTTCGGCACCCACGACAGCGTCTTCATCGACCATTACTTCGCGATGCTGATCGTCATCGGCCTCGTGCTCGCCGTCGCCAGCGCCGCCCGCTTCTATTACGTCAACTGGCTCGGCGAGCGCGTCGTCGCTGACCTGCGCTCCGACGTATTCCGTCACGTCGCCGACCTCGGCCCCGCCTTCTTCGAGAAGACCCATTCCGGCGAGCTCATGAGCCGCCTCTCTGCCGACACGACGCAGATCAAGGCCATGGCCGGCTCCCTGCTCTCGCAGGCGCTGCGCAGCCTGATCATGCTCGTCGGCGCCCTCATCATGATGTTCGTGACCAGCGCGCACCTGACGATTCTCGTGCTCGTCGCCATTCCCTTGACGGTGCTGCCGCTGATCGCCTTCGGCCGTCTTGTGCGCCGTCTGTCGCGCCGCGCCCAGGATACGCTCGCCGAGGCGTCCGCCTACGCCGCCGAGAACCTCGCCGCCTCGCGTACGATGCAGGCCTTCGGTTACGAGCGAACGGCTGCGCAGAATTACAAGAGCGCCGTCGAGGTCTCGTTCGATGCCGCCAAGGAGCGCATGCGTGCACGAGCCGGCCTCACCGCGCTCGCCGTGTTCCTCGTGGTCTTCAGCATCACCGGCGTTCTTTGGTTCGGCGCCGCCGGCGTCGTCGACGGCAGCCTCAGCGTCGGCCGCCTCAGCCAGTTCATCCTCTATGCCGTATTCGCCGGCGCCTCCTTCGCCCAGGTTTCCGAGATGTGGGGCGAGGTCGCCCAGGCGGCCGGCGCTGCCGAGCGGTTGACCGAGCTGCTGGCCATCGAGCCTGAAATCCGCTCGCCGGCCAACCCTGAGCCAATGCCCGTTCCCTCGCGGGGCGACGTCGAGTTCAAGGACGTGCGCTTCTCCTATCCGGGGCGCCCGAAGCTGCCGACGCTGCAGGACATCTCCTTCCACGCCAACCCAGGTGAGACGATCGCCCTTGTCGGGCCGTCCGGCGCCGGCAAGAGCACCATCTTCAATCTCCTCCTGCGCTTCTTTGATCCACAATCCGGTGAAGTCCGTGTCGACGGCCTCGATGTCCGCAAAGTCTCGCTCGATGCCCTCCGCGACCGCATGGCGCTCGTCCCACAGGACGTTGCGCTATTCGCCGGCACGATCGCCGACAACATCCGCTACGGCAGCCCCGACGCCGATATTGAGACCGTCCGCCGGGCCGCCATCGCCGCGCAGGCCGACGATTTCATCCGCGCTCTCCCGGGCGGCTACGAGACCCGGCTCGGTGAGCGCGGCGTCACCCTGTCGGGCGGCCAGCGCCAGCGCATCGCCATCGCCCGCGCGATCCTCAAAGACGCTCCCATCTTGCTGCTCGATGAGGCGACGAGCGCCCTCGACGCCGAGAGCGAGGCCCTCGTTCAGCGGGCCCTCGAGAGGTTGATGGTCGGCCGCACCACGCTGGTGATCGCCCATCGCCTCGCGACCGTGCAGAAAGCCAAGCGTATCCTCGTTATGGACAAGGGCCGCATCGTCGAGCAGGGAACGCATGCCGAACTGGTCGCCAGGGGCGGCCTTTATGCCCGGCTCGCCGAGATGCAGTTCGCCGCCGAGGCCGCCGAATAGCCCAATTTCGCAGCATTTCTACGCCCCGCGAATGCGGGGGGACGAGCGGCGCGAACACGAAGCAGCGCCGCCAATAAACAAAAGGGGAAGTGACCTATGGAACCCGATCTTGAGCCCATGCTTCCGCCCGAGCCGCGCACCGGCTCGCCGGCTCCGCTCTGGGTGTGGCTGCTCGTCATGGGCCTTGGCGCCGTCGCCGTGTACTCGGGCTACACCGCCCTGTCGGCCCGCCAGCTCCACCTCGAAGGCGAGCACATCCGCACCGACCTGACACAGCAGCGCGACCGGCTGAAAGCCAACATCGCCGACCTCAGCCGCCAGGTCGAGCAGGCCAATCGCTCGCGCGATGAGGTCGACAACGCGTTGAAGCAGTCGCGCGCCAATACCGAGTCGTCGTCACGGCAGATCTCCGATCTGCAGAAGCAGGTGGGCGACCTCCAGCAGCGGGCGACCGACCTCGACCGCGGCCGCGCTGATCTCGAAGCCGCACGCGATGCTGCGATCGCCGAATCCAAGACCGCTAACGAGACGAAGGAAAGCTCCGCGAAGGAGATTGCGTCTCTCAAGGCGCAGCTTGCCGCCGCGCAGAAGAAGCTCAACCAAGCGCTCGCAGACCTCAAGAAGGAGCGCGAGCAAGTGAGCCCGGTGCCCGTCGGCCCGCCCGCTGCGGCACCACCCGGCGGCACCCCTCCTCCGCGCTGACGCGCGTCTCACCTGAAGATCGCTTTGTTATTGTCATCCCGGGGCTTGTCCCCGGGATCCATTTATCAGCGAACTCAGATGCCAGCGGTTGGCTGGATCCCGGCAACAAGTGCCCGGATGACAGCGTGATCACCCGCCGCTTGCGTGCGGCAGCCAGGGGCGTCATGGCGAAGCCATGCTCCGCATGGACGGCCCCGCGCCATCGCTCCGATCGCCCGAGCGTCTGCCAGCGAGGGCGTAAATCGGCAGCGTAAAATGTGGCGCGGCTGTCAGCTCGTGTGACGTCGAAGGTCGCGCTCGACGCGACCACTCGTGTCAGCCACTACCGATTTGTCAGCTTCAGCTCGATGCGCCGGTTGCGTTGCAGGCTCGCCTCGTCGGTGCCGGGCTCGAGCGGCCGGAACTCGCCGAAACCGGCCGCGACCAGCCGCTGCGGCGGCACACCCCGGCTGGCGAGATAACGCACCACCGAAATCGCGCGCGCCGTCGACAGCTCCCAGTTCGACGGGAACGTCGCACTGGCCATCGGCCGGATGTCGGTGTGACCGTCCACCTGCAGCGCCCAGTCGATCTCTTTCGGGATCTCTTTCTCCAGCGCGATGATGGCCGCGGCGAGCTGATCCATCGCCGCCAGCCCCTCCGGCGTCAGCTGGTTCGAGCCGGACGGGAACAGCACCTCGGACTCGAACACGAAGCGGTCGCCGACGACGCGGATGTCTTTCCGGTTCTTCAACAGCTCGCGCAGGCGCCCGAAGAAGTCGGAACGATAGCGCTGCAGCTCCTGCACCTGTCGCGCCAGCGCCGCGTTCAACCGCGCGCCGAGATCCTTGATGCGCGTCTGGCTGTCGGCATCCTTCTTCTCGGATGCTTGCAACGCTTCGTTGAGTGCGGCGATCTGCCGGCGCAGCGACAAGAGCTGCTGGTTGAGGATATCGACCTTCGCCATCGCCTCGTCGGAAATCTTCTTCTGGTTCTCGAGGTCGGTCGTCAGCCCCGAGATTTTTGCCGCGGCAGTCTTGGCCGCGTCATCACCCGACAGCGCGAAGCCCGACAGCTTCGAGTTCTCCTCGCGCAACGTCGACAGCGTCGCCTGCATCGCGGCAAGATCGTCCGCCGCCGACTTCGCCTTGCCCTTCTCGAGCGACAAGAGGCTCGTTAGCTCGTTGAGCTGCAGCGTGAGCTTCTTGAGCGCGGTGTCCTTGCCGCTCGCTTCCTGGCTCGCGAAATACTGCGCCAGCATGAAGATCGACATCAGGAACGTGACGACAAGCAGCAGCGTCGACAGCACGTCGACGTAACCGGGCCAGAATTCCGCGTAGTCGGCTCCGCGCCTGCGCGAGCGTCCACCCGCCATCCGCTACCTACCCTTGCGGCTCATATTGACGGCAAGCTCCTTGAGCGCGTTTGCCACTTCGGAATGCTGCGACGCCTGCTCATCCACCCACTCGCGCACGACCTTCTGCTCGGCGCGCATCTGCGTCACGAGCTGATTGACACCACGCGCAAGCTCACGCAGCTGCTCTTCGCCGCCACCCTTGCCGCCGATCGCGCTTGCCATCGATTGGTCTGACAGACGCGTCGAGAAATCTTCGACCGCGCGCTGCATGTGCAGAATGGCACTCGAAAGCTGGCGGCTCACCTGGTCGGTCGAGCCACTTGCGCCACCCGGCGTCAGCTCCGTGATGCCTGACAGCCATTCCTCCAGCTCGTTGTAGAAGCGGTTATGCGCATGGCTCGCCTGCAGCTCGAGGAACCCGAGGATCAGCGATCCGGCAAGACCCAGGAGCGAGGACGAGAAGGCGGTGCCCATGCCCTTCAGCGGGGCGGAGAGCCCGGCTTTCAAGTCGGAAAACATCGTCACGTTGTCGGCAGCATTCGTGTCGATTGAGTCGATTGCGCCGCCGACCGATTGGATCGTTTCGAGCAAGCCCCAGAATGTGCCGAGCAGGCCGAGGAACACGAGCAGGCCGACGAGATATCGGCCGGTGTCGCGCGCCTCATCGAGCCGCGAGCCAATGGAATCCATGATCGACCGCAGCGACGCCGTCGACAACGACAGCGCGCCCGTGCGGTCGCGCAGCATCGCCGACATCGGAGCCAGCAGCACCGGCTGATGCGAGATGGCGAGACCCGGATCGGCGATGCGGAACGCGTTGACCCAGCGGATCTCGGGATAAAGGCGGATCACTTGCCGGAACGCGTAAATGATGCCTAGCGCCAGCACGCCGACGATCAGGCCGTTGAGGCCCGGATTGTTCATGAAGCTGTCGATCAACTGCTTGTGCAGGATCGCCGCCAGGAAGGCGACGAGCGTCAGAAAAATCAGCATGCGGATGAGAAACACGCCTGGCGGCGTAAGCGTCCGGTGTGCCAGCCCGGACGCAACCGGGTCGCTCTGTCGTCTTCTGGCCATCCGGAACCCCGCCCGCGCGTTGATCAGCTTCGCGACATTACCTGAAGCCAATGACAGCACAAACCGGGCAACATCGTGCCCTCGGAGACACAATTGGGCTGCGGGGAGTCAATTCACGCGTTGGCGGGAGTGGAAGCGACGAACGGAAGAAACTCCTTGTGCAGGGA
>CALRVN010000310.1:0-4922 GCA_943371625.1 Hyphomicrobium sp. CS1GBMeth3 | reverse complement strand
TCAGGCGGTCGAGCGTCAGATCGTGGAAGACCATCGGCGTCCCGCACGCCGCCGGCCGCACGTCGCACTCTATTCCGTATCCGCGCGCGATCGCGGCCTCGAACGCCGCCGTCGTGTTCTCGACGACACCCTTGGCGGCATCGTGCAGGCCGCGATGAGCGATCGGTTTCAGGAAGGCGGCGCGGTCGCGCATCGCCGTACCTCAGCCCGCGACCAGGATCACGGCGTCGACCTCGACCGCGCACCCGAGCGGCAGGCTCGACACGCCGACTGCGACCCGGGTATGCCGTCCCTTGTCGCCCAAAGCCTCGACCATCAGATCGGACGCCCCATTGACGACTTGCGGGTGTTCGGTGAAGTCGTGCGTCGCGTTGACGAAGCCGTTGAGGCGCACGATCTGGCCGATCCGGTCCAGGCTGCCCAGGGCCGCCCGCGCCTGCGCGAGGATGTTGATGGCGCACAACCTGGCCGCTTGCCGCCCTTCCTCGACGGTTAGGCCGCCTCCGAGCTGCCCTTTCGTAATGCTTCCATCGCCGGCCTTGGAAATCTGCCCTGAGATGAACAACAGGTTGCCGGCGAGGGTGGAGGGTACGTAGTTGGCCACGGGATTTGGGGCATCGGGAAGCACGATACCAAGCGTCGCAAGCCGCGCCTCGACATTATCCGCCATGCTAAGATCCCTCTGCTGTGCCGGGTCTACCGGCTCTTTCGGCAGCCTTTTTGACCGCCGCATGGCCACTTGGCAATGCCGGTCGCAGCCCGGATATTCCGGGGCTTAACTTGTCCACGCTAGGGTGCGGCGCGGATTGACCGAGAGGTAGAATGCTCCAAGTGAAGAAGGTTCTCGTTGGCGGTGCCCTAGGGGCGGCGCTTCTCCTCGCGCCTATCCATACCTCCAGCGCCCAGGTCGCCGGCGGGGCGGTCCAGTTTCGTCCCCATCGCGCCGTCTATGACATAACCTTCGATCACGCGACCCCGGGCTCGGGCGTCGCCGATATGACCGGCCGTATGGTCTACGAGATGACCGGCACCAGCTGCGGGGAATATGCGCAGAACATGCGCTTCGTCACCCGCATGACCAACCAGGATGGCGTCGCCCAGGTCAACGATCTCCGCACCTCGAGCTTCGAGGACATCGCCACCCACAAGCTGCGGTTTTCCTCCAGCCAATACGAAAACCAGAAGCTCGCCGAGGCGTCCCAGGGCAGCGCCGCGCCCGGCAACGGCGCCTCCTTCACCGAGGTCAAGCTGACCAAACCGGCGAAGAAGACGGTCAAGCTGCCGTCCGACATCTATTTCCCCATCCAGCACTCGATCGCGCTCGTCGAAGCCGCCCGCGCTGGGCACAGCCTCTTCACGGCCAATCTCTACGACGGCTCCGACAAAGGCGAAAAATTCTACGAAACCAACGCCGTTATTGGGCCTCGCGCAGCGCCTGACAGCATCAAAATGCCGACCAAGCTGTCGAACGGCGACCAGCTGGAGCAGCTTTCATCCTGGCCTATCGCCATCGGTTATTTTGAGCCGGGACCGACCAAGATCGATGTTCTGCCGACGTACGAGCTGTCGTTCCGCTTCTACGAGAATGGCGTTTCCTCGCGCCTTTACATCGACTACGGCGATTTCGCCATCCGTGGGGAACTCAAGGAGCTGACCTTCCTCGAGGAAGGAAAGTGCACCGTGCAGCCGGCCGCAGCGCCCGCGTCGCCTAAACGCTGAACTCGGGATCTCCCATCTCGCCGGCCATCTCGGCGAGCGCGCGCCGCGCCGGGCCGATTTCCTCGGGCGGCACGCCATCCGAGGCGCTGAACACCAGCAACAGGCTTTCATCCTGCAGCAGGTACTCTAGTACCGCCGCGAGCATGTGCGGCTCGCGCGCCTCGGCCCGCAGGTCAGTCGGGTCAAGCCCCGTGAGCGTCAAGAACTGGACCAGACGCTCGGTATCGCTGGCCAGGAACAGCAATGCGGAGACGCCGATCGATTCGGCCCGGTCAGTGTGCATTCGCCTCAACCCTCAATTCACCTAAACTTTGAAAGGGGCCCCGCTAAGGGCCGCCAGCGCCTGTGTGAACCAATTCATTAACTGTTGGTTACGCCTTCGCCAGCACACTCGCACGCACTTGAGCCCGAAGAATCGGTGCAAAAAAGAATCCGGGGAGCGCAGGCCAAATATCATGAACATTCAGGAGACCAGCGCTGCCGGGCCACGCGGATTGGTGCCGCGGGCGACCGGCCAGACGGTCCTGATCGTCGAGGACAACGAGCTTAATATGAAGCTCTTCCACGACATTCTTGCCGCGCACGGCTACGCCACCATCCAGACGCGCAACGGGCTCGAAGCACTTGAGCTTGCGCGGCGCCACCACCCGGCGCTGATTCTGATGGACATCCAGCTTCCGGAGATTTCTGGGCTCGAGGTCACCAAGTGGCTCAAAGAGGACGATGAGCTGCGCCACATCCCCGTGATTGCCATCACGGCATTCGCCATGAAGGGTGATGAGGAGCGGATCCGGTCGGGCGGCTGCGAGGCCTACATCTCCAAGCCGATTTCCGTCGGCCATTTTCTTGAGACCGTGCAGCGCTTCGTAGGCGAGCCGCGTTCCAAACAGTAACCAGTATTGGCGAAGATGACTGCTCGCGTTCTCGTTGTTGACGACATTCCAGCGAATGTGAAACTCCTCGAAGCCCGGCTGTCGGCCGAGTACTTCGATGTGCTGACGGCTGGCAGCGGACAGGCGGCGATCGACATCTGCGAGCGCGAGCGCGTGGATGTCGTGTTGCTCGACGTCATGATGCCCGGCATGGACGGCTTCGAGGCCTGCCGTCGCATCAAGTCCAACCCCCAGACGCATCACATCCCCGTCGTCCTCGTCACGGCCCTCGATCAGATCTCCGACAAGGTGCGCGGCCTTCAAGGCGGCGCCGACGATTTCCTGACCAAGCCGGTCGACGAGATCGCGCTCATCACGCGCGTCAGAAACCTCGCACGACTCAAAACCCTGACCGACGAAATGCTGATGCGCGCCCTGACGGGGCGGCAGATGGGGTTCAGCGAAGACGCCGCTGTCCTCAAGGCGTTGTCGGCTGAGCGCGGCCGTATCCTGATCGTCGACGACGACGTGCGTTCGGCGACGCGCCTAGCCGGTTGGCTCTCGACCGTCCATGAGCCAGTCGTCGCGACCGATCCGCAGCTGGCGCTCGCGCAGCTGGCCGACAACGAGTTCGACCTGCTGATCGTCAGCCTGACGTTGTCCGGCGCCGACGGCCTGCGCCTCTGTTCGCAGACGCGCTCCACTGACCGCACGCGTCACCTGCCGATCATCGTCCTCGTTGAGCCCGGCAACGAGGCGCGCCTGCTGCGCGCGCTCGACATGGGCGTCAACGACTACATCATGCGTCCCGTGGACGAGAACGAGCTTCTGGCGCGCGTGCGCACGCAGGTGAAGCGCAAGCGCTATTCCGACCATCTGCGCAACCGCCTCGAGGAAAGCATCGAGGCGTCGGTGATCGATCCGCTCACCGGCCTGCACAACCGCCGCTACATGGAAACGCACCTGTCGACCTTGGTCGAGGAAGCGCGCCGCAGCGGGCGTTCGTTGTCGGTGCTACTCGCCGACATCGATCACTTCAAGAAGGTTAACGACACCTACGGCCACGACGCGGGTGACGCCGTGCTCAAGGAGTTCTCCACCCGCTTCCGGCGCAACACGCGCGGCATCGATTTGGCCTGTCGATATGGCGGCGAGGAGTTCCTGATCATCATGCCGGACACGCCTCTGACGCGCGCGTATCAGATCGGCGAGCGCCTGCGCGCGTCGATCGCGGCCGATGCTTTCCCGCTGGGACCGGGTCAGGCAATCCACCTCACCGCCAGCGTCGGACTTGCAACACTCGAGCGCGAAGATGACACACCCGAGTCGGTGTTTCGCCGTGCCGACATGGCGCTGTTCGACGCCAAGCGCCGCGGGCGCAACCAGGTTGCCGCCAACGCTGCGTGATAGCTGACTGACTTAGCGAGGGAATTTCTCGGGCAACGGAATAGCGCGCCGGCTCATGCGCACGCCTGCGATCTGCAACATTCAGCTTTTGGGCAATTCTGTGGAATCGACTCGCCGCGTGGTGCGTTCACCACAGTCAAAGCATAACTTGCGTTAACTAGAGTCCTCTGTCAGATTACCTATCCGCGAGGGGGTAAAATTTTTCTTCGCGTGGGGTCGCGGAGTTTACGCGGCTCATATGCAATTCGGGTTTTCCGCACTATCAGGTCCGCCGCATTTCCTGATAGCGCGGGAAAATCGTGGCTCGGTCTCGCGGCTAGAGTGGCCTCCTCGTTGAAGCCGCATCGGACCAGCCACGGCACCAGGCGGGGAGTCAACGCCCTCTTTGACGAACCATCTGGTTACTAGACCAGGGTCCGTGGCTTTCTCGGACTAACTACCCCGCTGCCGGGTTTGGTTGCGGGCCCTGGTCAAGCCTATCGACCATCCCCCACATCTCGCTCAATGCCCTGCGCGCCGCGCATCGGCGGCTCGAGCCGTCAAGTTTCAGGCCGCTTTGCGCAGCCTTACTTGATCTTCGTTTCCTTGAATTCAACGTGCTTGCGGGCGACCGGGTCGTACTTCTTGAATACGAGCTTCTCGGTGCTCGTGCGCGGGTTCTTCTTCGTCACGTAAAAGAACCCCGTGCCGGCGGTCGAAAGCAGCTTGATCTTCTGCGTTACTGGCTTTGCCATGTCGGGGAAACCTTCGGGGAACTTGGAAACTATGTGCTGGCTTTGCAGCGAGCGCGCACCATAGCCAGAGCGGCTTGGCTGTCAAGCAATGGTCGCCGCGGAGGCGACAAATACACTCACAGAACCTCGTTCACGGGCCTCGGCTCCGGTTCCGGCGCGGCAGGATCCAAAGCATCGACGCCGCCGAACC
>CALRVN010000309.1:0-4927 GCA_943371625.1 Hyphomicrobium sp. CS1GBMeth3 | reverse complement strand
GACATCGCGCAGCGGGATCGTGATCTCGGGACGTCCCTTCTCCTTCAGCCCCTTGAGCGCGTTGAATGAGAAGACGACGTCCTCGGCCGTGATCCGCGTGCCGTCGGCAAACTTCGCCTCCGGGCGCAGCTTGAACGTGACCGACATCTTATCTGCTGCAACGTCGGCGCTGCTGGCGACGAGGCCGTACATCGCGTCCGGCTCGTCGAGCGCCCGCGCCATCAGGCTGTCGTAGAGGTAGTCGAGCCCCTGAGCGCGGTCGCCCTTGAGAATGAAGTTGTTGAAGCTGTCGAATGTCTTGGTGCTGCCGCTGCCGACCTGGGCCATCCGGCCGCCCTTTGGCGCGTCGGGATTGACGTAGTCGAAGTTCTTGAAGTCGGGCGGGTACTTCAGGTCGCCGAATGCGGAGATCCCGTGCCGCGGCTCGGCGGCGGCGCCGGTCGCGAGGGCTGCCGCTATGACGAGTGAAGCGAAGCGGGTGAGCAGTGGTGGCCTTAGCATGCCTCGTGCCTCTGCTATCCGCCGCATCACTGCCCCCGCGCCGCAGCCAATGCTTTTTCTTTGGCGGCGTCGTACCACCACGTCTGCATCAGCCCTGACGTCTGCGACGGCAGCTTCGCCGGCCGGCTGAACACATCCCAATAGGCGACGCGCTCGAAGGGATAATGCCACTGCGGCACGACGTAGAAATTCCATAGCAGCACGCGGTCGAGCGCGTGCGTCGCCGCCACGAGGTCCTCGCGGTCCTTGGAGAACACGATCTTGTCGATCAGCTTGTCGACGGCCGGGTTCTTGATGCCGGCGGTGTTGCGCGTGCCGTCGCGGTCAGCCGCAGCCGAGCCCCAGAAGTCGCGCTGCTCGTTGCCCGGCGATTCCGACTGCGGGAAGTTGTCGACGATGATGTCGTAGTCGTGCGTGTCCTCGCGCCGCTTATACTGCGCGCTGTCGACCACGCGGATCGATGCGTTGACGCCCAGCTTCTGCAGGTCCTGCACATACGGCAGCACGATGCGCTGGAAGTCCGGCGAGTCGATCATGAACTCGGCGTTGAGCGTCTCGCCCTGCGCGTTCTTCAGCTTGTCACCCTGCAGCGTCCATCCCGCTGCATTGAGAAGCTGCGAGGCTTCGCGCATGTGCTTGCGGAAGGCCTCCGGCGCGGTGTTGTCGGGGTTCTTCCACTCGGTGGTGAACACCTCCGGCGGCACCTCGTCCTTCACCTCGTTGAGGATCTCCAGCTCGCGGCCCTGCGGCAGTCCCTTTGCGGCCAGCTCCGAATTGTCGAAGTAGCTGCCGACGCGCACGTACGAGTTATAGAACAGCTTCTTGTTGGCTTCTTCGAAGTTGAACGCCAGCCCGAACGCGCGGCGCACACGCGCATCCTGGAACTGCTTGCGGCGCTGGTTGAACACGAACGCCTGCATCGGCGCCACGCGCTTGACCGGGATCGCTTCCTTCTTCACCAGCCCCTTCTCGACGCCGGAGAAGTTGAAGCCCGTCGCCCACTGCGTTGCCGAGCGCTCCGGCCAGTAGTCGATCTTGCCCGACTTGAACTCTTCGAAGCCCGGCGTGCGGTCGAGGAAGTACGTGAACTTCAGCTCGTCGAAATTGTACTGGCCCTTCATCACCGGCAGGTCTTTGGCCCAGTAGTCCTTCACCCGCTCGTAGGTGATCGTGCGGCCGGCATCGAAGCTCTTGACCTTGTAGGCGCCCGAGCCGAGCGGCACTTCCAGGCTCGACTTGGTGATGTCGCGCTTCTGCCCGTCGGCACCCGTCCCTTCCCACCACTTCTTAGGGATCACGGTCAGCTGGCCGAGGATCTGCGGCAACTCGCGGTTGCCCTTCGAGTCGAACGTGAAGGTCACCTCGCTGTCGCCGGTCTTCTCCGCCTTGACGACGTTCTTGTAATAGAACGCCGAGCGCGGATTGGCCTGCTTCTGCGCTTCGAGCGAGAAGATGACGTCCTCCGGCGTGATCGGCGTGCCGTCTTGGAACCGGGCCTTCGGATTGAGCCCGAATGTCACCGAAGAATAGTCGTCCCGATACGAGACCCATTCGCAGATGAGGCAGTATTCCGACGAAGGCTCATCGAGGCTGCCGACCATCAGCGCGTCATAGATCAGGCCGAGACCGCCGGCCGCGTCGCCCTTCACCGAGAACGCGTTGAGGCTGTCGAACGAGCCCTCGGCGAACGCGCGCAGCGTGCCGCCCTTCGGCGCATCAGGGTTCGCCCAGTCGAAATTGGCAAAGCCCGGTTTGAATTTCGGCTCCCCGACGAGCGACAGCGCATGATGCCGCGTGCCCGCTGCGGCCGGTGCTTTCGCTTCTCCTGCGGCTGCGCCGGGATTGGGTGTCGCCGTGGGCGCCTGCACCTGCGGATCTGTCGCGGGCGGCGATGCCGGCTCCTGTGCGACGGCGGGTGCGGCGACTGCAACCCAGAGGACGGCTGCAAGGCATGCGGCGGGGACGTCGAGACGCGAAAGCACCAGGCGATTTCCCTTTATTTGTTTGCGGATGAAAGGCGGGGTGGCGGCGGGCCGGCAGACGGTTCTAGCGGCATCGCGCTCCGCGAGTAACCTTCCAGACATGACAACGCCCCGAGCCTCGCAAAATAAGGGGCTCGGGGCGAGTTAACTTGCTGTCATTTTGCTGCCCGCAGTGAACGCGGCGCTTACTTCACCGAATTGAGGTAAGCGATCAGGTTTCCGAGGTCGCCGGGATCGGCAATGCCTGGGAACAGCATCTTGGTGCCCGGCAGGAAGCCCTTGGGATTGTGAATGAATCCAGCAAGGTCATCGGTCGTCCAGTTGCCGCCCTTGGCCTTCATGGCATCCGAATAGTTAAAGCCCGCGTGGCTCGCCTTCGGGCGTCCGACGACGCCGGCGAGGTTCGGACCGACCTTGTTGGGTCCGCCCGGCTCGATCGAATGGCATGCGGCGCACTTGCTGAAAATCTTCTGCCCCGCCGCGACATCGCCCGATGCAGCAGCCTCGGCCACCGCATGCGCGTCGAACGCCGGACCGGCTGGTGCAGCCGGCGCGCCTGCGTCATGGCCGGCGGCAGGAGCCTCAGTAGGTGCCGGCAACACGTAGCCCGGCCTCTCATGCGGCTGCCCGTGCTGGGCGATATCGAGCGCCGTGCGGAAGCCCACAATGACCAGCCCGGCGCACAAAAAGCCGCCGGCAATCTTCGACAGCTCGAAGGAATCCAGTCGCATTGCGCCGCTCCGCACCTATCCGTCCGGCCCCGCCGAACAATCGCGGCGACTATAGAAACTCCGCATCGGCTTGCAACTGAGGCAGCCTGCGTTCTATGTGCGTCCGCCCGGGACCAATTGCCTCCCCCGCGGCTCTAAAGGTGATCCAGTGCCCAATACGCTCATCGTTATACCTGCGCGCATGCAGGCCACACGCCTGCCGGGCAAGCCGATGGTCGACATCGCGGGCTCGCCGATGATCGTTCAGGTGTGGCGCCGCGCCATGGCCTCGGGCCTCGGCCGCGTCGTCGTCGCGACTGATTCGCCTGACGTGCTGGCTGCCGTCACCGCCGCCGGCGGCGAAGCCGTGATGACGCGCGACGACCACGCCTCGGGCTCCGACCGCATCTTCGAGGCCATCGGCAAGGTCGACCCGGACGCGAACGCCGACATCATCGTCAACCTGCAGGGTGATCTCCCGACGCTCGAGCCGCATCTCGTCGCCGCCTGCGCCGCTCCGCTGCTGGAGCCCGGCGCGGACATCGCGACGCTCGCTGCAGAGATCACTGTCGAGGAGGAGCGCACCAACCCCAATGTCGTGAAGGCTGTCGGCTCGCCGCTGTCCGTGCCGGGACGTCTGCGCGCGCTCTACTTCACCCGCGCCACCGCGCCCTTCGGCGACGGCCCGCTCTACCATCACATCGGCATCTACGCTTACCGCCGCGCGGCGCTCGCGCGCTTCGTGTCGCTGCAACCTTCGCCGTTGGAACTGCGCGAGAAGCTGGAGCAGTTGCGCGCGTTGGAAGCCGGCATGCGCATCGATGTGACCGTCGTCGATACTGTGCCGCTCGGTGTCGACACCCCCGCCGACCTCGCCCGCGCCCGCCTGCTGCTCGGCGGGTAACGGCACCCTTCACGTCCCCGCGCATCGGACTATCCCTCCGCTCATCCAGGTTGCCCGCGCCCGGGGAGCCGACACGAGCACTCCGGGCAACGAAAGAGCATTGCATGATTCAATAATTCTTGTAGTGTTAACGTATGAACAGCAAGGACGCCGTCATCCGCCTTTCCGCGCTCGCGCATGATCAGCGTCTGGCGATCTTTCGGCTCCTGGTGAAAGTCGGGCCATCAGGCTTACCCGCTGGCGAGATCGCCGCGTCGGTGGGCGCAGCACCCACGGCGGCTTCTTTCCATTTGAAGGAGCTTGATCGCGCTGGGCTGATCCACGCTACGCGGGTAGGTCGGTACATCCGGTACGCCGTCCATTTCGACGGTATGCGCAAGCTGCTTACCTTCCTTACCGAGGATTGCTGCCAGGGCCGGCCAGAGCTTTGCGGTTCGACGGTTAAGAACGCCCGCAAGTTGTGTAAGTAAGGGAGAAAACGAAATGACCCGCCAGCCGCTTAACGTGCTGTTTCTCTGCACCGGCAATTCCGCGCGCTCGATCATGGGAGAGGCGATCATCAACCGCGTCGGAGCAAGTAAGTTCAGAGGCTATAGCGCGGGCAGCATGCCCAAAGGGCAGGTTCACCCACTCACCCTCAAGCTGTTGAACCAGCTCAACTACGATACGACCGCGCTGCGTTCAAAACCGTGGGACGAATTCGCGGCATCCGGCGCGCCGCAGCTCGATTTCGTATTCACCGTTTGCGACAACGCTGCCAACGAGACGTGCCCGATCTGGCCGGGGCAGCCGATGAGCGCGCATTGGGGCGTACCGGACCCAGCGGCAGT
>CALRVN010000308.1:0-4932 GCA_943371625.1 Hyphomicrobium sp. CS1GBMeth3 | reverse complement strand
ATCTCGCTGTTCGAGGCCCTCTCGCGGCACCTTCAGTCCGGCCGCCTCGATGAACTCACCCTCACCACCAACGGCAGCCAGCTGCAGCGTTACGCTGCCGACCTGAAGCGCACCGGCGTCGAGCGCATTAATGTCTCGCTGGATACGCTTCAGCCCGACCGCTTCCGCGCCATCACCCGCTGGGGCGACCTTTCCGCCGTCATGCGCGGCCTCGATGCCGCCGACGCCGCCGGCCTCAACGTCAAGATCAACGCCGTCGCCCTGAAGGGCACCAACGAGGACGAGATCGACGACCTGATCGCGTTCTCCCACAGCCGCGGCTACGACCTGACGCTGATCGAGACCATGCCGCTCGGCGAGATCGACGGCGCCCGCCACGACCAATACCTGCCGCTGTCCATCGTCCGTGCCCGCCTGCTCGACCGATGGACCCTGGAGGACATCCCCTACGCCACCGGCGGCCCCGCCCGCTACGTGCGCATCAAGGAGACCGGCGGCCGCCTCGGCTTCATCACGCCGATGACCCACAACTTCTGCGAAAGCTGCAACCGCGTCCGGCTCACCTGCACCGGCACGCTGTACATGTGCCTCGGCCAGGAGGACGCCGTCGATCTGCGCGAGCCCCTCCGCGCCGGCACCTCGGATGCCGCCCTCCACGCCGCCATGGACGAGGCCATGCTCCTGAAGCCGAAGGGCCACGACTTCGTCATCGACAGGCGCGTGAACCGCCCGGCCGTCGGCCGTCATATGAGCGTGACCGGCGGATAATTCTGCTATTGTCTCCCTGACCCGTGGGGTGACGGGAGGGGAGCGATGTCGAAATACGGGTTGGGTCTGATCCGCGCCGCGCGTCTCACGCGCCGGCAGTTGATCCTCTTTGCGCTAGCTTCCGCGGTCCTCAACGGCATCGTCACCGCCAGCCTCGGCACCTGGCTCGCGCAGACCTACGCCACGCAGCAGACGCGGCGCAAATCGGTCGAGATACTGGCCAACCTCATTTACGAGCGCCGCACCCGCGCCGGCATGGTCGTATCCTCCATGCGCCGTAACGCCCCAATGGAGGAAATCCAGTACCGCAAGCGCGCCTACGACGAGGCGTACGTCGACTGGAACAAGAATATCCTCCTCAACCTCTTCGTCATCCGCGAGGTCAGCGGTGACTTGAAGTTCACCGCGCTCGAGAAGTCGTTCGAGGACGACCTCGTCGCGACCATGGCCGACATCGACCGCTGCCTCACCAGGGCTTACGACCGCAAGCTTGCGGGAGACGATGTGGCGCCGCTTCTCGACGCCTGCCGCATGGCCCAGATGCACCAGTTCGTGCTCGACTGCGGCGCGACGTTCACCGACGAGCTCTATAAGATCACCCGCCTGTCGTTCTCGCCGATCTTCAGCGGCAAGGCCGAGCGCAAGCGGCTCGCGGCGATCAACATCAGGGCCAACTGCACCCGGCCTGTTGAAACTCCCACGCCGAAGCCCCCGGCCGCGCAGGCTCCCGTCACCGGCGCTGTCCCGCCTCCGGCCACAACGACGCCCGCCACACCTCAGCAACCTTCCAAGTGATGCGAAAAGGTTCCGTCCGCCCGCGCTCCATGTCATCCCGGCACTTGTTGCCGGGATCCACCTGACGGCTGGGACCTGAACTCGCGGATATATGGATCCCGGGGACGAGCCCCGGGATGACAAGTTGATGGGCAGCGCAGTGTCTTCGCGCGCCTAACCGATCAGCTTCCGCACACTGGAGCGCATGTCTTCGAGCGTGAACGGCTTCGATAGCACCGCCACCTGCGCGCTCTTCAATCCCTTGGCGCGATCGAGCTGCTCGGCAAACCCCGACATCAACAGCACGCGCAGGTTCGGCTGCTTCAAAGCCCGCTGCGCCAGTGCAACGCCGTCCATCAACGGCATCTCGACATCGGTCACCAGCACGTCGAACTTCTGCGCCGATGCACCCTCGACGCAATCGAGCGCCTCGCTTCCGTCTTGCGTGACGTGCACGGTGTGACCGTCGGCCTCGAGCGCGCGCCTGACGAGATCGCGCGTCGATGCGTCGTCGTCGGCAAGCAGTATCCTCGCCATCGATGCCCCCTGTTGACGGCTGCCCAGCCTACTGACGCACGAGACGCCCGACGAACGGCAGCTCACGGTAACGGTGCGCCACATCCATACCGTAGCCGACAACGAACTCGTTGGGGCATGGAAATGCGAAAAAGTCAGGCTCCAGATTGACCGCGCGCGGCAACTGCTTGTCCAGCAGCACGCAGGTGCGGATCGACGCTGCCCCGCGCGCGGCAAGCAGGTCCTTGGCGAACGCCAGCGTGCGGCCCGAATCCAGCACGTCGTCGATGACGAGCACGTTGCGCCCGCGCACGTCGAGATCCATGTCGCGCAGGATCGAAACCTGACCCGAAGAAATGCGCGCCTTCTTGTAGCTCGACAGCGTCATGAAATCGACCTCCGGAGCTAGACCTGCCGCATGCAGCGCCCGGATCAGATCGGCAGCGAATACGAAACTGCCCTTGAGGATCGCAACAACGAGGGGATTTTCGAGCCCCAGATCGGTGATGTCGCGGGCAAGCTCCTTGAGGCGCGCGGCGATGGCCTCCGGCGTGAAGATCACCTCGAGCTCGGACCCCGCCTGCGGCGTCGTTTCGTTCATGAGCATCGTTTCCAAACCGCTTTCGTCTGAGATGGCGAGGATAGCAGGACATTGCATCCCCGCGGCAATACCGCCATAACGTCCTTACCCTCAAAGCATGGGGGCAACTGCACACGAACCCGCCACATTCGTACCCGATTGATCGCCAGTTCCTGCGTATTTCCGGGGCCGGCACGCTGGCACCTTCACGCTCCAAACCACTGGCCGAAAATCGTGATTCGCCTCTCGAACATAGCGCTCGCCTACGACCAGGGTCAGGACATCTTGTCCGACGTCAACTTCCACCTGCGTCCCGGCTCCTTCCACTTTCTCACCGGCCCCTCGGGCGCCGGCAAGACGTCGTTGCTGCGCTTGCTCTTCATGTCGCGCCATCCGACCAGTGGACAGCTCTACCTGTTCAATCAGGACGTCAGCCGCATCTCTACGTCGAAGCGCGCGCTGCTACGCCGTCGCATCGGCATCGTGTTCCAGGATTTCCGTCTCCTCGACCATCTCACCACATGGGAGAACGTCGCGCTTCCACTGCGCGTTCTCGGCAAGCGGCTCGCCGACTACCGCGAGGATGTCACGGATTTATTGCAGTGGGTCGGCCTCGGCGACCGCATGCATGCTTATCCTTCTGTGCTGTCGGGCGGTGAAAAGCAGCGCGCCGCTATCGCGCGCGCCGTCATCGGCAAACCCGAGCTGCTTCTCGCCGACGAGCCGACCGGTAACGTCGACCCTCAGATGGCCCGCCGCCTGTTGCGGCTTTTCATCGAGCTCAACAGGCTCGGCACTTCGGTGCTGATCGCCACCCACGATCATCAACTCATGCGGCAGTTCAAGGCGCCGCGGCTGGAGCTGCACGACGGACATGTCCGGATCGTATGACAGGCCGCCGGGTCGCCGGGATCAAACCTCGCAGGGCGCGAGCAACTTCGATCTCTACGACACCGTGCTGACGGGGCCCTCGGGCCCCGGCGAGCGCTTTACATACGACGTCGCGACCACTCCGCTCGACGACACCCCCGCGCGCAAGTTCGCGCCGTCGCGCGGCCGCAAGCCCAAAGCCGAGCCGACCAACACGCCTGTCGTCCCGCCCGACACCGTTACCGGACGCTCTCTGACGCTCGTCATCTCCATCATGTGCTTTCTCGCCTGCCTCACCGCCGGCGCCGTCTACATGATCAATGAATCGGCCAACGCGTGGCTCAAGGACATCGCCAGCGAGGTGACCGCGCAGATCGAACCGCGCGACGGCATCGATATTGAAAAGACGGTCGCTGAAGCCGAGACCTTCCTGCGCGACAAGAAGGGCATCGCCCGCGCCAACGCGCTGAGCCTCGAAGCCTCCTCGAAGTTGCTCGAGCCCTGGCTCGGACACTCCGATGTCCTCGCAGCTCTGCCGGTCCCCCGTCTCATCGCTATCGAGGTCGACCGCAACGAGCCGCCCGACATCGACCAGCTTCGCGATGAGCTGACGAAGAAGTTCCCCACCGCCTCGCTCGACGATCACCGCCGCTGGCAGCGACAGATTCGCACGGTGACGCGCTCGTTTGCCCTCGGCGGCCTCGCCATCCTCTTGCTCGCCGGCGCCGCGACCGTCGCCATCATCATTTCGGCGACCCGGTCCGCCCTGGCCTCCAACCGCGAGATCGTCGAGGTGCTGCATTTCGTCGGCGCTACCGACCGTTACATCGCCCGCGAGTTCGAGCGTCACTTCCTCCGTCTCGGCATGCGCGCTGGCGTCGTTGGCGCCCTTTGCGCGATGGCCGTTTTCCTGGGCATGCCGACCGTTATGGCGATGCTCGGAGGCGACAGCGGTGGCTCCGCCGAGATGCATCGCCTCATCGGCACCGGCGGCCTCGATGCCACCGGCTATCTCATGCTGGCAGGCGTCGTGACCGTCATCTCCGCGCTTTGCATGCTCACTTCCCGCTTCGGCGTATTCCGCATCCTGAACTCCAAGGCCTGACCCGGGCGACGGCTCCTACCGCGACGTTGCCATCCCACTGGCTCCGGCCGCCTCTCTAGCTCAAGAACCTGTCGCAACCCCGGTCAAATCGGCTACTGTAACCACCGGGAAGTCGGCCACTGGTTTGCGGCAGGTCGAGGCGCGGAATTTTCGATCGGGAGGATGCTAGCTCATTGATTAGGCTAGCGTCTCCCGGTCGCGACATTCGCTCTACATCCGCCGCAAATGGTGTCGAGTTTCACGGATCGGGATTCGAGGTCCGCCTGGACGCTCAGCGGCGCACAGGCGATTGGGGACGCGAAATTAGGCGGCAGCCTTT
>CALRVN010000307.1:0-4963 GCA_943371625.1 Hyphomicrobium sp. CS1GBMeth3 | reverse complement strand
AGGTGTGGACGCCGCAGCGCCACGCACCCCTCGGTGGGCTTCATTTCCGGTGACGCGACGTGCATGAAGATGGCGCTTCCGCGCCCCTGCACGCGCGGTCGGTCGTTGTAGCCGAGAACCACGACAAGATCGTAGAGACCGTCCTGTCGCCACATGCGTTCGGCGCTCTCGGGATAGGGATGCCGGACCGCACGGTTGTAGTTGCGATCATTCCGAGCATCGCACCACCCGTCGTCGGCATGCACCCTGGCAACGCGAAGCTGCCCCGCCGGCCGCACCAGGCGATCCGGCCGGTAGTATGCCTGCCGCAGTGCAAAATCGCCGATCGGCGTGGCACCGTCGCCCTCGCGCTTGTCGACCCTGCGCCCGCCGCGCCCGAGCGCACACGGAAAGCTCAGATTGCCGTAAGTCAGCACGCCGCGCGTCGCCCCCGCCGAGAGGCTTCTCACGACTATTTTAGGCCCTGCCTGTGCAATCTTGGCCCGGGACTTCATTGGAGCTTCCCATCGCCCATGCTATTCGCATCCCTGAGATCAGGCCCGACTGTCCCAGCCTATATATTGCGGCCGTGTGCCCGTGTCCGTGCCGGAGCGAAGAAGAACATATGAGCAATGCCCGACGCGTCCTAATCGTCGATGACGACGATGAGCTGCGCGAGACCTTGAAGGACCAGCTTCTCCTGCACGACGAGTTCGAGGTGCAGACGGCCGGTCTCGCTTCTAAGGGGATGGAGCACGCGAAGTCCGATCACTTCGACCTCGTCATCTTCGACGTCTCGCTCCCCGACATGGACGGCCGCGAGGCGGTGCGCATGCTCCGCAAATCCGGCTTCAAGACCCCGATCATCATGTTGACCGGCAACGTCTCCGACGCCGATCAGATTCTCGGGCTCGATGCCGGTGCCAACGACTACGTGACCAAGCCGTTCAAGTTCGCCGTGCTGCTCGCGCGCATCAGAGCCCAGCTGCGCCAGCACGAGCAGAGCGAGGATGCCGTATTCGCCATCGGCCCTTACACATTCAAGCCGGCATCCAAGCTCCTCATCAACGACAAGGGCACCAAGATCCGCCTGACGGAGAAAGAGACCTCGATCCTCAAGTACCTCTATCGCTCCGGCGACAAGGTCGTTTCGCGCGACACCCTGCTGCACGAGGTGTGGGGGTATAATGCGGGCGTGACGACGCACACGCTGGAGACGCACATCTATCGCCTGCGTCAGAAGATCGAGAAGGATCCCTCCAGCGCCGAACTGCTGGTCACCGAGACCGGCGGCTATCGCTTGGTTCCCTGACGGCCGGCAGTTATCAACAGCCCATCTGGACATCGTGTGGATGCAGTCGGCCCCTGTTGTGCGCCGGTCCTAGTCCCCTGCGGCGAATCGCTAGAGTTTGCAGCCTGTTCGCCTTCCCGATCTTCTGGTCCGATATGTGGATGGGCTGGTGACAAGTCTTCCGCAGCTGCACGGGATGCGCTTGGAACTCTTCGCCGGACATTTGGCTGTGCTGCCGCTCTTCCGTGGCATGAGCCCGCTGCAGATTGCGGGCATTGCACGCCGCGCCGACCGCGTCTCCTATACGCCCGGCGCAACGATCATCGAAGAAGACGCGATTGCGGACGCCGCGATCTTGATCATTGCGGGCACCGCCGCGCGCGTCAGCGGACCTGAACTGGTCGGCGGCTCCGAGCCTGTCGCGCAAGGGTCACTGCTGGGCGAAGCTGCCATGCTCGTCGAAACGACATACGGGTCGACTGTCGTCGCCCGCACGGCCGTTCGCGCCGTTCACATTACCCGCGAGGGCCTGAACGCGCAGATGCTCGCAGATCCGGAGCTCGCTGCCGTGATTGCTGAGAACCTAGGCAAGCGCCTGAGCAAGGTTGCCGACACTCTGCGCCAGGTAGATGCCAAGTTGGCAGGCCCGCCCGCGGTCGCCGGTCCGGTAGCTTCGGATCAGAAGGCCCTTCAAGCCACAGGCTGAGGACGCCGCGGCCCACAATTTGCATGAAAAAACGCCCAACCCCGGGGGGAGGGGTTGGGCGTCGAGAGCGCTTTCGCGCGTGGTACCGGGAGGGAAGCCGGTACCTCCAGATGATGTCTTTCGGCTAGACGGGGGGCACTACCGATACAGGGTGACATCACCTGACTGACTTGAGTTAAGCGCAAAGGGCTGAAGTTCAATAGAGCCCGGGGCCGGACTTCACAAAAATGTTACCAGCCGAGGCCGGGTTTTCCCCAGCCTGCTGTTGCTACGAGTCCGAACAGCCACACTGGGCGGCGTTCAGGGCATCGTCATGGGCCTGCCCATCGACTGAATCTTGAATAGGTTCGCGTCGAGTTCGCCCGTCTTGGCGAGGTCGGAAACCTGCACGCGCGTGTCCAGCCCCTGGGCGTCTTTCGTCACCCATTCCTTCAACTCGAGGGCCGGCTTGGTCGTCATGATCAGCTTGATCTGCCCCGGGGTGTCCGGGCTCTTGTCGACTAGGCCGACAACAAGCAGGTCATCCGACTCCTGCACCTCCATGATGCGCGCATCGCGCACGAGGTCGACGTCCTTGCGCAGCAGGAGGCGGAACGGCGTGTCGTCCAGCGACACGCGGTCCTCATTGTTGAGGTCGAGATCTTGGATGGCGAGATAGTGACCGTCAGACACAACGATCTGTCGTGAAGGGCGCGCGTAGTCGAAGCGGAAGCGGCCGGGCCGCAACACGTAGAACTTGCCCTTCATCTTCTTGTTGTCGGCACCCGTTTGCACGAAGTTGCCTTGCAAGACGTTGATTCCGCTGAAGTACTCAGAGACCTTGTGCACCAGCTCGGTCTGCTTGTCGTTCAGTGCCAGTCCCTCGCCCTTTGTCGGAGCGACTTCGGCGCTCCACGCGGAGCTCGACCCTGGTGAAGGGGGCGGCGTCGCCGGAGCCGGCGCAGGCACATTCAGCGGCTTTTGGGCGTCTTCGCCCGCAGCACCGGCTGGAGCTGCGAATAAGCACATTGATGCCATCGCTGCGACCGCGATTGCTCTCAGCTCGTGCATGGGCCCCCGACGTCCGAATCGCACCTGAATTTTCTCGCCCTGAATAGGATATCCCCGTGCGCGCGGAAACTCCCTAAAGGGCTCTTCGCCGAACAATACGTCTAGATGTAGGCAACCGCCATCCGGAGCGAGTGTCACACTCTAGTGCTGCTGGACAAGCTCAGGCTGGTTTTCTAGACGGCAGCTGCCATCCGGGCGCCCTGCCCGTCCCGGCCGGTGACCAGTATCTCGCGCTTGCCGGTGCTCCCGGCGGCACTGATCAGGCCTTCCTGCTCCATGCGCTCGATGAGATCGGCAGCGCGGTTGTAGCCGATTGAGAGACGCCGCTGGATGTAGCTCGTCGACGCCTTGCGGTCCCGCAGCACGATCGCGACCGCCATGTCGTAGATGTCGTCCTCGCTCGGGGTCCGCGAATCCGAGCCGGAGTTCTCCGAAGCGGGCGCCCCGTCTGTGATTCCGTCGATATAGTGCGGAGCACCCTGCCGGCGCAGTGCCTCGGCAATGCTCTCGACCTCCTCGTCCGAGACGAACGGACCGTGCGCGCGGATGATCTGCCCCATGCCGAGCGAATAGAGCATGTCGCCCTGGCCGAGCAGCTGCTCAGCGCCCTGCTCGTTGAGGATGGTGCGGCTGTCGATCTTCGACGCGACCTTGAAGCTGATGCGCGCCGGGAAGTTTGCCTTGATCGTGCCGGTGACGATATCGACCGACGGGCGCTGTGTCGCCATGATGAGGTGGATGCCCGCGGCGCGTGCCATCTGCGCCAGCCGCTGCACCGCGCCTTCGATCTCCTTGCCCGCGACGATCATCAGGTCGGCGAACTCGTCCACCACCACGACGATATACGGCATCGTCTCGGCGGCCATCTCCTGCTGCGCGTAGACGGCTTCGCCCGTCGCGTCGTCGAATCCGGTTTGCACCGTCCGCGTCAACTGCTCGCCACGGCTCTGAGCCTTCTTCACGCGCGTGTTGAACGCCTCGATGTTGCGCACCGATAGCGCAGCCATGCGCTTGTAGCGCTCTTCCATCTCGCCGACGACCCAGTTCAGCGCCGACACCGCCTTGTGCGGATCGGTGACGACGGGCGTCAAAAGATGCGGAATTCCGTTGTAAACCGACAGCTCCAGCATCTTCGGATCGATCATCAGTAGCCGGCACTCATCGGGCGACCGCCGATAGAGCAGCGACAGGATCATCGCGTTGATGCCGACAGATTTTCCCGACCCGGTAGTGCCGGCAACGAGCAGATGCGGCATGCGCGCGAGGTCGGCAACGATCGGCTCGCCACCGATCGACTTGCCGAGCGCCATCGGCAATACAGCGTCCGTAGCGGTGAAAGTGTCGGCTTCGAAGATGTCGCGCAGGTATACGGTCTCGCGACGCACGTTCGGCAACTCGATGCCGATGACGTTGCGGCCCGGAACGATGGCGGCACGCGCCGACGTCACGCTCAGTGAGCGCGCGATGTCGTCTGCCAGCGCCACGACGCGCGACGACTTTGTGCCGCGGGCAGGCTCGAGCTCGAACAACGTCACGACCGGGCCGGGACGGATCTCGCGCACTTCGCCTTTGATCGAGAAGTCAGCCAACACTTCTTCAAGCAGGCGCGCGGTCCCGCGCAGCACCGATTGCGTGAACGTCGGCGCGGCCTTTGCCGGAGGGCGGCGGAGCAGATTGAGTGTCGGCGCGCGGTAGGCGGCAGGTGCTCGTACAGCCGCAATACCGCTGAGCAGCTTGGCGCGCTTCGACTTAGGCCCTGCAGGCGCGGCCTCTTTCAACTCGATGATCTGTGGCTCTGCTTCGACGCGCTTTGCGTTGGCGGGAGCAAAGCGGCGTGCGATGGCGCGGCTCTCGGCATCGGTGCTGTCGTCAAACTCGGGGTCACGACCGCCATCGATCTCATCGGCGCCGGCAGCCGACCGGGCGGCAATCGCGTC
>CALRVN010000306.1:0-4975 GCA_943371625.1 Hyphomicrobium sp. CS1GBMeth3 | reverse complement strand
GGAGACGAGCCCCTACCTGCTGCAGCACAAGGACAACCCCGTGCACTGGTGGGCGTGGGGTCCGGAGGCGCTCGCGGAGTCCAAGCGCAGCGGCAAGCCCATCCTGCTTTCGGTCGGCTATGCGGCCTGCCACTGGTGCCACGTGATGGCGCACGAGAGCTTCGAGGACGAAGCGACCGCGGCGGTGATGAACGAGCTGTTCGTCAACATCAAAGTCGACCGCGAGGAGCGGCCCGACATCGACGGCATCTACATGGGTGCGCTGCATGCGCTCGGGCAGCAGGGCGGCTGGCCGCTGACGATGTTTCTCGACACCGCCGCGCGGCCGGTGTGGGGCGGCACCTATTTTCCCAACACCTCACGCTATGGCCGGCCGGCGTTCGTCGACGTGCTGAGGCGCGTGGCTGCGGTGTTTCGCGACGAGCCGGAGAAGGTGGCGGACAGCGCACGGGGCCTGATATCGGCGCTACAGGAGAAGCGCACAGCAGGGTCGGCGCCAGTGATCGACGACCGACTGCTGAAGGATCTCACCGTTCGCATGGTGCCCGCAGTCGATCCGGTGCACGGCGGCCTTCAGGGCGCGCCGAAGTTTCCGCAGTGGAGCTTCTTCTGGCTGCTGTGGCGCGGCGGCATTCGCTACGACCATGCGCCAGCGCGCGAGGCGGTCATCCGCACGCTCGACAACATCTGCCAGGGAGGCATCTACGATCATCTCGGAGGAGGCTTCGCGCGGTACTCGGTCGACGAGTACTGGCTGGTGCCGCACTTCGAGAAGATGCTCTACGACAATGCGCTGCTGGTCGACCTGATGACGGAGGTCTATCGCGAGACGCATTCACCGTTGTTGAAGGCGCGCGTTGCCGAGACGGTGATGTGGCTCGAGCGCGAAATGATTGCTGACGGCGGCGGTTTCGCTGCGTCGCTCGATGCCGACTCGGAAGGTGAGGAGGGGAAGTTCTACGTCTGGTCTCTCGACGAGATCCTCCGCGTGCTTGGGGAGGATGATGGACGATACTTCGCGGAAGCATACGACGTCACCGCGGACGGCAACTTCGAAGGTCACAACATCCTCAACCGGCTGAACCGGCAGGCGTGGCGTGGCGATGAGGAAGAGGCGCGGCTGACGGCGCTGCGCGCGAAGCTGCTCGCTGAGCGCGACCAGCGCGTGCGTCCCGGCTGGGACGACAAGGTACTCGCGGACTGGAACGGGCTGATGATCGCCGCGCTGACGCGCGCATCAGTCGTGTTCAAGCAGCCGCAGTGGCTCGAGCTCGCGAAGCGCGCCTTCGACTTCGCCGCGACCCGCATGACGCACGACGGCCGGCTCTGGCATAGCTATCGCAACGGCAAGGCCAAGGCTCCGGCAACGGCGAGCGATTACGCCAACATGATCTGGGGCGCGCTGCGCCTGCATGAAGCGACGGCAGATCAGCGCTATTTCGACCAGGCGGTGAAATGGGTCGACGTGCTCGACCGGCACTACTGGGTTGCAGGCGAAGGCGGTTACGCAACGTCGGCCGACGACACGAACGATGTGATCGTGCGGCTTCGTCCGGGCAGCGACGACGCAACGCCGAATGCTAATACGATTATGCTGGCCAATCTCGCGGCGCTCGCGATCATCAGCGGGGAGGCGCGTTTCATCGATCGTGCGACAGAATTGCTCGCGGCATTCGCGCCGGACGTGGGGCGAAACATTGTCGCACACACTGGGCTCCTCGCGAGCACATTCGACGTTCTAGCGCCGCAACAGGTCGTAGTTGCTGGTCAACATCTTGTGGGTGGCGAAGCGCTGATGGATGTCATCAGAAGTATTTCTTTGCCGGGCGCACTCCAGTACGCTCTGACTCAGATAACGAACGGCGCCGCGCTGCCGGGCCTTCGCGATAAGAACACTGTTAACCAGCACGCGACAGCTTACGCGTGCCTCGGGCCGCAGTGCTCTCTGCCTCTGACGGAGCCGACTGAGCTCGCCAGGGTGCTGAAAGAGCAACGGAGTTTGTAAACAAGCTCGTCACGCGTGAGGTGCCATCTTGTTGCACGTCCCGCTTCCCCTATTGCAGTCGGTGATCTCGAGTTCCACCTGCTGCTGCAGACGGATGTCTGTTTTGCCAGCGTTCCCGTGCCGACCGGAACTGGAGAACTGTTGATGCCATCACTACGCGCGATCGTGCGCTACGGATACGCTCCCTTCATGATGCTCGGCCTCATAGCCGGCGCGTATTGGGTCGTGTCCGAACTGGCCGTCGCGCAGAACAACCCGTGGGCGTATCTGTGGCTCGCACCGCTGCTGGCGCTCGCTTACGCGACGGCATTCGCGGCTGAACGCACCGCGCCGTTCTTCGACGAGTGGAACGATCATCACGAGCACGGCGACAACCCGACGAACCTGTTCCACATCCTCGTCTACGAGATGCAGAGCATCAACGGCATCCTCCTGATCCCGCTGTTCGTCTATCTGTGGCCGTTCGATGCCGGCTGGTGGCCGACGCAGTGGCCGCTGTGGACGCAGTTCCTCGTCGCGTACATCATCTCCGACTTCGTCTTCATGTTCATGCACTACCTGAGCCACCGCTTCGCGCCGCTGTGGCGGCTGCATGCGGTGCATCATGGTGTCGGACGCCTTTACGGTTTCAACGGTGTGATGCGGCATCCTCTGCATCAGGTCATCGACATGGTCGTCGGCAGCCTGCCGCTGGTGCTGATGGGTATGCCGATCCCGGTGGCGGTGCTGCTGGGCTTCGCCATCAGCGTCACGCTCATCGTGCAGCATTCGAATGTCGATGCGCGCCTCGGGCCGCTGCAGAAGCACCTGTCGATTGGGCGCGTGCACCATCTGCATCACGTCAACTGGGGCACTGAGGGCGACTGCAACTTCGGCCTCTTGCTAACGTGCTGGGACCGGATGTTCGGGACGTTCCACGAAAAGCCGCCGCGGGAGATCACGGCGAAGGATCTGGGCGTCGACGAGATCCCGAACTTCCCCAAGAGCTACATCGAGCAGTTCCTCCTGCCTTTGCACTACAAGCCGGGGCAAGGCGAGCCCGAGCGGTATCGGAAGGTTGAGGAGCCGGTTGTTGCTCCAGCGCCTTTGACGCCGGCGCAGGAAGCGCGGCGGATCGTCGACGCGGCGGAATAGGCGAGACCGGGCCGGCTGCGTGGGCTAAGTGAGGGGCGAAACCATCCAGCCCCTCGAGGACGTATGAGCGCGCCCAGATTTTCTCTATTCAATCCCGCTGTCATGGAGCCCGAGCACGATGCTCCGGCCGCCGATCGGCTCATCTCCGGTGATCCCAAATTCCGCACGTGGAACCTCGAAGATCGCGACGGCAAGCTGTTCGCCGGCGTGTGGGAGGCGACGCCCGGCAAGTGGCACATCGCCTACGAGGAATGGGAGTTCGTGCACGTCCTCAAGGGCGTGTCGGTGATCACCGAGAAGGACGGGGAAGCGCGCACGGTGAAAGCCGGCGATAGCTTCATCATCCGCCCCGGCTTCATCGGGACGTGGGAAGTGATCGAGACGACGCTCAAGGAATATGTCATCACGCTTTAGGGGGTGGGCTTTTTCCGACTAGCGACCACCTTCAGGCCTCAGGTAACTTAACCTCTCCCAGGGGGAGAGGTCGGCTGGACGCGCGAAGCGCGCCAGCCGGGTGAGGGGATGAACCGGTTCAAATCTCGTTCCCGCGCGATGCGCGTAGAGCAAACCGCAGCCGAGGAAATCCTTTGGCGTGAGTTGCGCAATCGCGAATTGGGACGTTGGAAATTTCGCAGGCAGCATCCAATCGGTCGATACATCGTTGATTTCGCGGTTATCAACGCGAAGCTCGTGCTTGAAGTCGACGGAGCGACGCACTCGACAGGCGAAGAGCGGAGGCGTGACGAGCTAAGAACAGCGGAACTCGAGCGGTGCGGTTTTCGTGTTATCCGCGTGACGAACACCGACGTCTACGAGAATCTCGATGGGGTGCTCGATTGGCTGCTACATGAGCTGAATAGCCAGTAACCCCTCACCCGCGCTCACCGCGCCTTCGGCTGATTTCGCGCGACCTCTCCCCCTGGGAGAGGTTAAGGGACGTCGACCCTTGAGAATAGAAAGGGTCGCGGTTGGCGACCCTTTTTTGTTTCATGTGAATCAGTTGCGGTCGTCAGGTGAGACGGAGTCTTACGCGGCGCGAGCGCTGCGGCGCTGGATGACGCCAAGGGCGCCGTCCCACAAAATGTAGCCGCCGACGGCAAGGATGAACAGGTTCTGGCCGACGCCGGTGTAGTCCGAGGTCTGGAGCGCGGTGATCAGGTCGGGCAGCCCGAACGCAACGACGATCACGCCGAGTACCAGCTCGCCCCACAGGCTCCACAGCGGTCGCGCCATGCGCGCGTTGCGCATGAAGACGCCGATGGACGGCCGCTGCTGGATCACCTGCTGCTTCAGTCCGGTGGCGAGGCGGCGCTGCATATAGAGGATGCCGGCGAAGCCCAGCGTCGCGGCCGCCACGCCGAGCCCGGTCCAGAGCGACACGTGCCCGTCGGCGGCGAAGATGCTGGCGGCGACGACGGCGGTGTAGAAGCCGATCGCGATCGCCGCGAGCATCTGGCGGCGCATGCTGGTGCGAACTGCGCCTACGCGGTCTTCCGGCAGCACGTAGCCGCTTCCCGCCAAGCCGTAGGGATAGACGACGGCTTCGCCGCGCTCGTTCTTCTGGATGAGTTGGTCGACGTACAGTGCGTCAAAAACTTTGATGAGGCCCATCGGGTGCTCCTGTCTTCCCCAGGTTGAAACGTGGGGCTCAGGGTGCGCGGCCGCCGACCCGCTCGCTGTCGCGTAGGGAACAGCGCAACAAAAAAGGGCCGCGGTGAAGCGGCCCTTCGCATTCCGGTGATCGCGGTAGCGATCAGGTGTTCATCGAGTTGAAGAACTCGCCGTTGGTCTTGGTGGACCGCAGCTTGTCGATGAGGAACTCGATGCCGTCCATAG
>CALRVN010000305.1:0-5000 GCA_943371625.1 Hyphomicrobium sp. CS1GBMeth3 | reverse complement strand
GGCCGCCCAGAATGACCGATGCGAGCCAGCCAGCGACCAAACCGTTGAGCGCCATGACGATCCATGGCGCGTATGTTGCGTACTGTTCCATTGGCCGTGTTCCCTATCCCGTATTGTTCCGCGCTTAAGCGATGATGCGCGCGACTATCACAACGATGACGGCGCCGGCCGTGGCCGTGACCACCTCGGACAAGAACTTGTTGCCGATGCCGAGATCGATCTTCAATGCCTCGAACAGGTACCCGCCGACGAACGCACCGATCACACCCGTGATCAGATAGCGGATGAGCCCGCCGCCGCCGCCAATGAGAATCGAGGCGAGGAACCCGGCGATGATGCCGATGATCGCAAACACCACCAGCGTGCGAGTCTCTACGTTCATGCCGTCCTCCGCGTCCCCTTAGCTGCCTGCCTTGCCTGCCGGCGGAATGTGTAGTGCCCTTCCATACGCCGCCAGCGCACTTTCACCCATCATCTCCGAAAGGGTCGGGTGAGGGAAGACGGTGCGCATCAGGTCCTCCTCCGTCGCCTCCAGCTGCATGGCGATGACGAACCCCTGGATCAGCTCCGTCACCTCCGCCCCGATCATGTGCGCGCCGATAAGCTCCCCCGTCGCGGCATCGAAGATCGTCTTTACCAGGCCGTCGCGTTCACCCAGGGCGAGCGCCTTTCCGTTGGCGCGAAACGGAAAGCGCCCGACGCGGATGCTGCGCCCTTCGGCCCTGGCGCGCCGCTCCGTGACTCCGACCGACGCAATTTGGGGCCCGCTGTAAGTGCAGCCGGGCACGCGCAGCTTGTCGAGCCCATGCACGTTGAGCCCCTTGATCGCCTCGACGCAGATGACACCCTCATGCTCCGCCTTGTGCGCCAGCATGGGCGCCCCCGCGACGTCGCCAATGGCATAGATGCCGGGCACGCTGGTGCGGCCGAGTTCGTCGGCAACGATCAGCCCCCTGTCCAGCTTCACGCCCAGCGCCTCGAGGCCGAGCCCGTCGATGTTGCCGACCACGCCGACCGCAGAGATCAGACGCTCCGCTGCGATCTCCTCGCGCTTGCCGTCCGCGGCAACGACGCTGGCGACGATGCCCACCTTCTCCTTCTTTACGCCAGCGACCTTGGCGCTCGTCACGATGCGAATGCCGTCCTTCTCGAACGCTTTGCGCGCCAGCGCCGCGATCTCTGCGTCCTCGGCGGGAAGGATCTGCTCCAGCATCTCGACCACGGTCACCTCGACGCCCAGCGCGCGGTAGAACGAGGCGAACTCAATGCCGATGGCACCCGAGCCGGCGATCAACAGCGACTTTGGCAGCGCTGGCGGCAGCATCGCTTCGAAGTAAGTCCAGATGCGATCGCCGTCCGGCTCCAGGCCGGGAAGCGCCCGCGGCCGCGCGCCTGTCGCGACGATGATGTGCTTGGCCTTGTAGCGCCCCGGCCCGAGCGCCTCCTTAGGCGGCTCAGGATCAGGCCTTGGTGACTTCGCCACTGCGGCCACCTCGATCTCGCCGTTACCCGCCAGCTTCGCGCTGCCCCAGATCACGTCTACGCCGTTCTTCTTCAGCAGGAAGCCGACGCCGACATTCAGCTCCCGCGCCACCGAGCGCGAGCGCGCCACCATCTTCTCGATGTCTATCTTAGGCTTGCCGGCACGCACGCCGAACGTCTCGCCTTCGCCGATGAGATGCACGATCTCCGCAGAGCGCAGCAGCGCCTTGGTCGGGATGCATCCCCAGTTGAGGCAGATGCCGCCCAGATGCGCGCGCTCGACGACCGCCGTCTTGAGGCCGAGCTGCGCCGCTCGAATCGCAGCAACGTAGCCGCCTGGCCCGCTTCCGATGACGATGACGTCGTACGCGCTGGTGCTCATGACTGCGGCCCCTGTGCGAAGAAGGCCCCGGGGTCACTGGACACCGAGGCCTTGAAGCTCAAGCAGACGTTCCGTCCCGGCGAAGCCGCGCTATACGTGGCAGCGCGCGCCGAGGTACTTGTCGAGCAATTGGTTGTAGAGGTCGGCCTTCGCCTTCTGCGGCGCCGCCAGCTTCTGGCCGGAGTTCTGCCGTTCGACGAGAGAAGGCACGCCCTCCTTGTCGAGGCTGTTCAGGTTGGAGCGAATCGACTGGCACGTCTCACCGGAGCTCAACGACTGCGGTCCAGGATCGCCACCGGTTCCGGTGCCAGTATTGCCAGCGCAGCCCGCAAGCAGCACCGCGACGGTCACTGCCATTGCCCCTCCGAGAATGTTTGCGCGCTGACGGTTGCCTGACACCCGTGTCCTCCATCCAAATTGGAAGCCAGGGCGTTTTTCACCATACGCGCTACTGGCGTGCAACCCTTCTTGGGGGGCTGTGCAGAAATCACTCAGGCGCCGCCGCATCCAGATGACACCGCAAGCGCCTGAAAGATAGTCAAACCACCCGAATTATGGGTTCGGAACGCCGCCCGTATCTGTCGTGGCCGTCGTCGTCGGTGTGGCAGCGCCCGTGGTTGTCACAGCGTCCTGAGGCATCATTGCGGCTGCAACGGGCTTCTGGGCTGGCGCAGCCGGCTTCGCCTTCGCGGTCGCCGGAGCCGTGGTCGTTGCCGCAGCGGTCTTCGCCGGAGCGGCCGCAGGCGTCGCCGCGCCCGTGGTTACGGGCTCGATCGGCGCGGTGGTGGCAACACGCGGCGGGAAGTCGGAGCACTTGCTCTGGAATTCCGTATTCGCCTTGTTCAGCTCATCGGCCTTCGTCAGGTCGGTGGGCTTCAGCTTGTACTTCTTCGCGGCGGCCTTCGACATCTTGTCGGAGATGCCTTCGCCGTTGAGCGCATCGATTTGCGACACGAGGGTGTTGCAAAGCGCCTGCTTGGAATTTTTGGCCTGCTCGGCTGCCGCTTGCTTCTGCGGATCAATCGAGCCGGTGTTGAAACCTGAGCCGAGGCTTCCGTCGGCGCAACCTGCAAGCAGCAGGGTGCCGAGGGCGGCGATGGCGTAAGTGGCGTTCGAGCGCGCCTTCATTGGGATTCACTCCAAGGGCTTGAGAGATTAGGTACGCCCACGCATCTGCTCCGCTTCTAGTCTTGCCCCGGGCCAACAGCAAGCAAGGGCCCTATTCATAGGCCTTTCCGAGCCTATTGGGAGGCGCTTAACTGGGGAAAGATACCCGGCCGTGTTTCCCGCGCCACAGATCAGGAGGCTTCGTAACCATGTTTAGCGCCGCCCTGATTCGCAATCGGGCCAATCTGAGTCGCGGCTAGACCAGCATCCGCACGGGATCTTCGATGAATGCGCGGAAGGCACCGAGCAATGCCGCGCCGGTAGCCCCGTCGACCACCCTGTGATCGCACGAGAGTGTCACACTCATCACAGTTGCAGGCTCAAGTGATGCCCCCGACACCACTGGACGGCGTTCGGCGGCACCTACCGCGAGGATCGTCGCGTGCGGCGGGTTGATCACCGCGTCAAAGCTTTTGATTCCGTACATGCCGAGGTTCGAGATCGACGTCGTGCCACCCTGATATTCGTGCGGAGCGAGGCGGCGCTTGCGCGCGCGGTCGGCGAGGTCGCGCATCTCGTTCGAAATTTCCGACAGCGATTTCATCTCCGCTTGACGGATCACCGGCGTGAACAGCCCGCCTTCGATGGCAACCGCGACGCCGACATCCGAATACTTGTGCAACAGCATTCCGGCCTCGGTCCACGTGGCGTTCGCCGCCGGGACCTCCTGCAGCGCAAGCGCCACCGCCTTGATGATGAAGTCGTTGACCGACAGCTTGTAGGCCCGCGGTCCATCGGCAGGCGAAGCAGCATTCATGCGCTCGCGAGCCCGCATCAGCTCGTCGAGGCGGCAGTCGATCGACAGATAGTAGTGCGGGATCGTCTGCTTCGCGATCGTGAGCCGCTCGGCGATGATCCTGCGCATCTTGTCGTGCGGGACGACTTCGTAGCTCCCCTTGTCGTACAGGGCGAGGATCTTGTCGTCGGCGAGTGCAGCGGGCGGTGCTGCTGCCGCCAGTTCCCGCCGCGGCTGTGCGGCCTCGCCCCTCGCCGGAGCGCGGCCAGCTTTCATGGCCGCCTCGATGTCGCGCTTGACGATGCGTCCGTGCGGACCCGAGCCGCCGATCTCATCGACCGCCAGCCCAGCCTGTTTCGCCAGCCTACGCGCCAGCGGCGAGATGAGAACGCGCTCGTTCGTGGCAACGCTCATGTCCCATCTCCCGGATTATGAAACGTACATGACCCGCTTCACGGCATCGACCACCTGTTCCACCGAAGGCAGCGCCAGCTTTTCGAGGTTGGCCGCGTACGGCATCGGTACGTCGGCGCCGGAGACCTTCGCCGGCGGCGCGTCGAGATCGTCGAATGCCTGCATAGCGACCTGCGCGCAGATTTCCGATCCGACCGAGCACACCGGCCAGGCTTCCTCCACCGTCACGATGCGGTTGGTCTTCTTCACCGACGCGAGCACGGTTTCAAGGTCGAGCGGGCGCAATGTCCTGAGGTCGATCACCTCGACATCGATGCCCTCTTTGGCCAGTCGCTCAGCGGCCTCCAGCGCATAGACCATGCCGCGCGCGAACGAGACGACGGTTGCGTCCTTGCCGGCACGGGCGATGCGCGCCTTGCCGATGGGAATGACGAAATCATCGCCCTTCGGCACTTCGCCGTGCACGCCGTAAAGAATCTCGTTCTCGAGGAACACCACCGGGTTCGGATCGCGGATCGCCGCCTTCAACAGGCCCTTCGCGTCGGCCGGCGTCGACGGAGCGATGACCTTGAGACCTGGCACATGCGCATACCAGGCTGAGAAGCACTGGCTGTGTTGTGCGGCGACGCGCGCCGCCGCACCATTTGGTCCGCGGAATACGATCGGCACGTGGATCGTGCCGCCTGACATGTAATGCGTCTTCGCCGCCGAGTTGACGATCTGGTCGATCGCCTGCATGCCGAAGTTCCACGTCATGAACTCGACGATCGGCTTCAACCCTGCGAACGCCGCACCGACGCCGACGCCCGCGAAACCCTG
>CALRVN010000304.1:0-5004 GCA_943371625.1 Hyphomicrobium sp. CS1GBMeth3 | reverse complement strand
GCCCACCGCCACTCGGTAAACTCAGGTTTCAGGTCCGGAGCGGCGGGGGAGATGTCGATCTCGCTCTCTTCGCCGAGGAAGCGGACAGCGAACCATTTCTGCTCCTGACCGCGGTAGCGACCTCCCCAGGACTTGCCGACGAGGTGCTCGGGCAGGTCATAGCGCAGCCACCCTTGGGTCTCGCCCAGGATGGTGACGGTGCGCATGCCCGTCTCCTCGATGAGCTCGCGTAGCGCGGCGTCGGCCGGGTCCTCGGCACCGTCGATGCCGCCCTGGGGCATCTGCCACCAGGCTCCGCGACCCTCTTCCTCGCCCGGGGCGTCGGCACGACGGCCCACCCAGACCAGACCTTCGCGATTGATCACGGCGATGCCGACGCAGGGGCGGTAGCCGGGCGCGGGTTTGGTCATGCGGGGAATCCATGGCTGTGAGGCGGCCAAAACGAAGATGGGCGCCAGTGGCGCCCATCTAATGCTTCAGGCTGGGAAGTTCCAGCTCGCGGGCCTGCCCGCAGACGTCAGTTCTTCGCCTTCTCCTTGCTCTCGCCACCCGGGATCGGGGTGGGAGCCGGAGCAGCCTTGGCCGTTATGGCATCGGTCGCGGTACCGCGCAGGAACGACAGGGCGTACTGGAGCTGGGTGTCCTTCTCGGCTTCCTTCGGCACGTAGGCGGACGACCCGGACACTTCCTTGACCTCCTTGCCATCCTCGGCCTTCTCGCCGGTGGCGGGATTGCGGAGGTGGCCGCGAAGGCTGGCCTCGCCGCGCGAGTTGTCAGCGGCGGAGGTCTGCTTCTTCTTCAGCTCGTCGGGCAGTTCCTGCTCGATGACGATGTCAGGGTCGATGCCCTTGGCCTGGATCGAGCGGTTCGACGGCGTGTAGTAACGGGCCGTCGTGAGCCGGATCGCACCGTTGGCGCCGAGCGGGATAATCGTCTGCACCGAGCCTTTGCCGAACGAGCGCGTGCCGACGATGGTCGCGCGCTTGTGGTCCTGCAGGGCGCCGGCGACGATCTCAGAGGCCGAGGCCGAGCCACCGTTGATCAGCACGACGATCTTCTTGCCGTCGGTCAGATCGCCCGGATGGGCCTGGGCGCGCTGAGTCTCCTCGTTGTTGCGGCCCTTGGTTAGCACCACGGCGCCACGCTCGAGGAAGTCGTCGGAGACCGCGATGGCTTGATCGAGCAGACCGCCGGGGTTGTTGCGAAGGTCGATGACGTAACCCTTCAGGTCCTTGCCGATCGTCTTCTTGGCGTTCTCGATCGCCTTCACGAGGTTGGCGTGCGTCTGCTCGTTGAAGGTGGTGACCTTGATGTACGCGATGTCCTTCTCATTGTTCGCCTTTACGGCGTTGATGCGAATGATGTCGCGCGTGACCTTCACGTCGAAGGGATCATCGGTGCCCTTGCGCACGATGGTCAGCGTGATTGGCGTGTTGACCGGACCGCGCATCTTCTCGACAGCCTGCTCAAGCGTCAGACCGACGATCTGATCGCCGTCGAGGTGAGTGATGAGGTCGTTGGCCTGGAGACCAGCCTTGGAGGCGGGCGTATCGTCGATGGGCGAGACCACCTTCACGATGCCGTTCTCCATCGTCACCTCGATGCCGAGACCGCCGAACTCACCGCGCGTCTGCACCTGCATGTCGCGGTAGTTCTTGGGGCTGAGGTATGACGAGTGGGGATCAAGCGCCGACAGCATGCCGTTGATCGCAGATTCGATCAGCATCGTGTCGTCCGGCTTTTCGACGTAGTCGGAGCGGACGCGCTCGAGCACGTCGCCGAACAAATCGAGCTGTCTATAGAGCTCTGAATTTTCCGAGGTCGCCGAATACGTGCGCGTGACGTTCAGCAGGGTTGTGGCGCCGGCGAGGCCGGTCATCAGCAGGAACGTCCAGAATGCGAATTCTGTCTTGCGCATTATCCTTGTACCTTTCGATGACCCGCCACCCACCATGGGTCGGGGTCTACGGGCCGTCCATCCTTGCGAAACTCAACATAGAGGACGGGGGCATTGCTTGAAGTCGGCTGAGACTGTTGCGGCCATCCAGTCATCGTTCCTACCGGCTCGGCGGCGAGAACGAATTGGCCGGGTTGGACATCGATCTGCGAAAGTCCCGCGAGTAGCACATGATAACCAGCGCCGGCGTTGATGATCAAGAGTTGGCCATAGCTCCTAAACTCACCAGCGTAAACGATCCAACCATCGCATGGTGACGTGACTTGGGCGCCTTGGCGCGTCTCGAGCACAATACCTTTGGATTGACCGCCGAACTGCGTTTTCTCTCCAAAGCCTAAAACCTGGCGTCCCTGCGCGGGCATCGGAAGGCGTCCAACCGCGTCAACAAAGGCGATTTCAGGCTTAATACGGCCCGGACTGCCGAGTGTTGCGCCGGGAGTCAGCTCCACGACATCGACGTTTTTATTGCCCGCGGACGGCTCTGGCGCCTTCTGATTTGGCGGCAACGCGGCGGGCGAATTCGGTGCGATCGGCGGGGCGGGTGCGGCAGGAGGCGCAGATGAATTTTGCGTAATGTTCGCGGCCGCCGTCTTTTTCTGCTGCTCGTTGTAGGCGCCGAGGCCGGTGTTGTCGTTCACGGCCTGATCGAGCTTAGAGATGAGGTCGTTGAGATCCTTGACGTTGCGCGAGATGTCGGTCGCCGCGGTGCGCATCTGCTGCAGCTCCGACTGGCGCGCGTCGAGCGTCGCCTTCTTCTCTTCCATCAATCCCGAGAGGCGCGTGCGCGCGTCGCTCAGTCGCGTCATCTCCGTGCGGAGCTGATCGCGCTGCGTGCGGATGTCGCCCATCACGCGCACGAGTTCGTTGAGCCGCGTCATCAAGACCTTGGCTTGATTGCCCAGTTCGGGGAACGCGGCTGAGAGGAGCATGGCTGAGCGCACCATTTCGAGTGCGTCCTCGCGCTGCGTGATGAGCACGGGCGGAGGATTGCGCCCCATACGCTGTAATGCCGAGAGCAGTTTGGCGATCTGGCTGTTGCGCTGATTGAGCGAGCCTTTGAGGATGCGCTCCTGCTCTTCGAGCTCGCCAAGACGGGTCTCGATGGTGGTGAGCTGAGCCTCGCTCTTCTTGATGAGGGTGCCGGTTTCGATGAGGCGCGAATTGATGCGTTCGCGTTCGGCGGCAAGGCCACCGACGTCGCTCTCGAGCGATTTCGTCTTGCGCTGTACTTCCTCCAGCTCGCCGCGCTTGGTTTCGAGCTTCTTCTTCGCCTCGTCGGCATTTTTCGGTGCCTGGGCGTAGACGGGTGCAGCCGGCGCAAGCGCAAGCATCGCAACGCCGGCGACGGGGCCGGCGGCGAGGTAAAGGCTTGAAAGTGCTGTCAGTCGAACCAAGCGCAACGGCCGGTGTCTCCCCCTTCGATCCAGCGGCATGCGGCCACCAGAAGCTCCAAATACGGCAATTATGGCGCGACTGACCTTGCCGATGCGTTGCCCCGGAAGGTCAACGGTTTTCGCCGCGGCGGGCACGATTGCGAAGCCTCGTGCCAGGGCGTAAGGAATTCCAAAGAACGGAGGCTGAACGCCCATGGAAACAGTGCTGTACCACCTCACTACGATCCTGGTCGCCGCGGTTGTCGTGGTGCTTTTTCTCGGGTTGTGGAACCTGTCGCGGAGCGGCAGTTCGAACACGAGTCAGAAGCTGATGCGGTGGCGCGTCGGATTGCAGGCACTGGCCATCACGGTCATCGTGCTGTTCGCGATCGTTCATAGTTACCACTGAGCCGCAATATCAGCGGCGGCGCCCCTGCGCCAGCCAGCCGAGATCAAACTGGAACCGCAGCCACATGGTCGTACTCAGCAAGATCTACACGCGCACCGGCGACAAAGGCACCACAGCGCTAGGCAGCGGCGAGCGGGTTGCCAAGCATGCACTGCGCATCTCGGCTTACGGCACGGTGGATGAGACCAACGCTACCGTCGGCATGGTGCGCATCCACCTCGGTGCTGCGGATTCTCGTCTCGATGCTCAGCTGGTGCGGATCCAGAACGATCTTTTCGACCTTGGTGCCGACCTCTGCGTGCCGGACCGCGGCGAGAAGCTGGAATACGAGCCGTTGCGCATGACCGAGGGCCAGGTGAAGCGTCTCGAAGAAGAGATCGACGAGATGAACACCGAATTGAAGCCGCTGCGCTCGTTCGTGTTGCCGGGCGGGTCGCCGGCGGCGGCGGCGCTGCACGTGGCGCGCACGGTTTCGCGCCGGGCCGAGCGGCTGATGGTGGAGCTTGCCGAGGATCCCAACGAGCCCGTGGGAGCGGAAGCGCTTAAATATATCAATCGGCTGTCGGATTACCTTTTTGTTGCCAGCCGGTACGTGAATGATCGCGGCCGTAGCGACGTGCTATGGGTGCCCGGCCAGAACCGGTGACCGCTCGTTCATTCAAACCGGCAGGACAACCGTGTTCATTCCGCTGCGTGACGACAACTCGCTGAGATCCATACCCTTTCAATACGTCACCGTTTCGCTGATCGCGATGAACATCCTCGTCTTCCTGCTGGAGATCGGCGGTATGAGCGAGGCGGCTGTCGCCGGCTTCGGCGTTACACCGCGAGACCTGCTCGGCAGCACGACGGTGCTGGCGCCGTCGTCCTTCAGCGAAGAACAGTATCCATTCGGCGCCGAGACGACGCTGATCACGTACATGTTCTTCCACGCCGACATCTTCCATCTCATCGGCAACATGCTGTTTTTATGGGTGTTCGGCGACAACGTTGAGGATGCGATGGGGCATGCGCGCTTCCTCCTGTTCTATCTCGCTTGCGGAGTATTTGCCGGCCTCTGCCACGTGTTCGTTTCGCCGGACAGCGATCTGCCGCTGATCGGCGCGAGCGGTGCCGTCGCGGGAGTGATCGCTGCCTACCTGATGCTGCACCCGCGCGTGAACGTGTGGGTACTGGCGTTCAAGATCATCCCGCTACGCCTCACCGCGGGTCTGATGCTGGGCATCTGGATCGCGTTTCAGATCGTGATGGTGGCGATGCCTCAA
>CALRVN010000303.1:0-5020 GCA_943371625.1 Hyphomicrobium sp. CS1GBMeth3 | reverse complement strand
CGGGTTCCTTGTTGCGGGCCTTCTGCATGCGGCTTCGGCGCAGGATGCGGCGAAGGTCGATCCGGCGCGCGTTGCTGCCGCCAAAGAGTTGATGGACGTTACTGGTGTCAGCAAGCAGATGGACGGCATGATCGCCGCCATGGCGCAGGGTTTCCGCAAGGGGGCAGAGGACAACGCTGGTGCCGCGGCTGCCGATGCTGCGACCAAGCAGTTCGAGCGGTTCATGGCGAAGCTGATGTCGTATCGCGAGCCAATGCTGGACGAATTCGCCAATCTTTACGCTGAGCGCTTCACGCTCGATGAGCTGAAGGCGGTGACAGACTTTTACCGGTCGCCAACGGGACAGAAGTTCATCCAGGAAATTCCCAGCCTGATGCAGACCGGCTCGCAGATCGGCATCAAGTACAGCCAGAAGGCGCTGCAGGATCTCAAGGCGCCCGGACCCTGAGCGCTGGCGGATAATCCGATGGCAAAACACGATTACGACCTATTCGTCATTGGTGCCGGCTCGGGCGGTGTGCGCGCGGGGCGTATAGCTGCCGGCTATGGTGCAAAGGTTGCCATCGCCGAGGAGTGGCGCGTCGGCGGAACGTGCGTGCTGCGCGGCTGCGTGCCGAAGAAGCTGCTGGTCTACGCCAGCCGCTTCGCGGACGAGTTCGAGGATGCCCTCGGCTTCGGCTGGACGGTCGGCGAGACCAGCTTTCACTGGCCATCGCTGGTGGCCGCCAAGGACAGGGAGCTGTCGCGTCTCGAAGCGGCATACCGGGTAAATCTCGGCAAGGTTGGGGTCGAGATCATCGAGGAGAGGGCGGTCGTCGAGGGCCCTAACGCGGTGCGTTTGGTGAAGTCGGGGCGGGTAGTCACGGCGGGCAAGATCCTGATCGCGACGGGCGGCAAGCCGTGGCTGGCGGAGGATCGGCCCGGGCTTGAGCATGTCATCACGTCGAACGAGGCGTTCGATCTCCCGAAGCTCCCCAAGACCATTATCGTTGCCGGCGGTGGTTATATCGCGGTCGAGTTCGCGGGCATTTTCTCGCGGCTGGGCGTCGAGACGACGTTGATCTATCGCGGCGACAAAGTCCTGCGCGGCTTCGACGAGGATCTGCGCGACAAGCTCACGGAGGCCTATTCGAAGCAAGGCATCCGGATCGTGACGGGCAACATCTTCACGCACATCGAGAAGACTTCCGCGGGTCTGGTCGGGCATCTGTCAGGCGGCGGTAAGCTCGAGGCAGAGCAGATCATGTTCGCCGTCGGCCGCATTCCGAATACGGCAGGGCTCGGGCTCGACAAGGCGGGCGTCGAGCTCGGCTGGAACGGGCACGTCGTCGTCAACGAGTACTCCAAGTCTTCGGTCGACAGCATCTTCGCCGTCGGCGACGTGACGGACCGAGTGGCCTTGACACCAGTTGCCATTCGCGAGGGGCACGCGTTCGCCGATACCGAGTTCGGCGGTAACCCGCGGATGATCGAGCATACGCTCATCCCGACGGCGGTGTTCTCGACGCCGGAGGTTGCCAGCGTCGGCCTGCCGGAGCATCTGGCGCGCGAGCGCTGCACCAAGCTCGACGTCTACAAGGTGGCGTTCCGGCCGATGAAGGCAACGCTGTCGGGACGCGATGAGCGTGTGTTCATGAAGCTGCTCGTCGACGGGGAGAGCGGCAAGATCGTCGGCTGCCACATGGTGGGCGATTGCGCAGGCGAGATCATCCAGATGGCGGCGATCGCGCTGCGGCTCGGGGCGACGAAGGCCGATTTCGACGCGACGATGGCGCTGCATCCGACCGTGGCGGAGGAGTTCGTCACCATGCGCGAGAAGTGGATCGCGCCGGCTGAGGCTGCGGGCTGAGCGGTGCGGCATTCCGGGAACTGAGCGACTCAACTAGAGTGTCGCAATGAGGAACGAGCCGCACACGTTTCCGACCATTCGCAGCTGGCAACGCATGAGCGAGCGGCAGCAGGATGCGCTGCTCGACAAGATTGAGACCAAGCAGCGCCGGCGCAGCATGGCTCCGAGGCTGCTGATCGGGGCGCTACTCGCAGTGGCCGTCGCGACGCTGGTGTGCGCCGTCGCGTTCTAGACGCCGGTGCTCCACTCCGTCATCACTCAGCATCTGCCCCTCACCCTAACCCTCTCCCCATTGCGAGTGCAGGGCATGGGGAGAGGGGATTGTGTTGTCAGATCCGAAAGGTCAGGTCGTCGGCTTCTTGCCGTAGACGACGGCGCCGCCGAGACGGCCTTCACTGATTGCGGTGAGCAGCCCGGCGTAGCGGCCGAGGACGTGCTCGTAGGCATTGGTGCCGGCGAGCACCTCGATGGCGGCGCGCTTCGCTTCGATCTTTCCGACGAGCGCGGCGTACCAGCGGTCATAGTCCGCAGTCAGGTCGTCGACCGACTGAAGTTGCCAGCCGCCCTCGCTCAGAAGCCGGTCCAAGTCCGCCTGCGCGGGTGGGTGGGGAAGAAATGGCTTGCCGTCGTCGATGACGGGCGTGTCCTGGTAGCCGCCGAGATCGACGTAGTCGAACAGAATGAGGGTGGCGCCGGGCTTCGCTCGGCGGGCGAGGGCACCCAAAGCGGCGGCCTGGTCGGCCACCGCGTAGAGCACATTGAACAGGGTGACGGCGTCGAACTGATCCGGCACGTGCGCGGCAGCGTCGTGGATGTCGCAGCAATGGAAGGGCAGGCCGGGGAAGGTCTTGCGGGCGTAGTCGATCGATTTGGGCTCGATGTCGATGCCGGTGACCCGCCCCCAGCCATGGCTCTGCATGTAGGCCGCGGTGCCGCCGCGTCCGCACCCGGCATCGAGGATCTGCCGCGCGGGGGCTTTGGGTAGGGTCGTGAGGGTGCGCTCGATCGCCTCCTCCTCGCCGGCGTGGGCATAGTCGCCGTCGCGCACGAGCGCCAGAATCTGCTTGCCTTGGTAGGAGTTCATCGTGAAGGCGCTGGGCATTCGGCTGTGCTCGGTAAGGTGGCGGGAGGCCACTATCGCAGGACGCGAGTTGAAAGCCGAGGGGCCGGATGCTAGGTGGCCGAACCTTCATGGGAGCGGCACGCATGGATCGGCTCAAGGACAAGATCGCGCTCGTCACCGGCTCGGCTGCCGGGATCGGGCTCGCCACGGCGCAGCTGTTCGCCGCCGAAGGCGCGCACGTCTACGTCACCGATGTCGACGGCGCCGGTGCCGAGAACGCTGTCGCCGAGTTGACGGCGAAGGGGCTGAAAGCGTCGGCGATGACGGTCGACGTGTCGCGCGGTCAGGACGTGACGGCGCTGATGCGGACGATCGAGCAGCAGCACAAGAAGCTCGACGTCGTCGTCAACAACGCCGGCATCAACGTGCGCACGGATTTCCGCAACATGACGGACGCCGACTGGGTGCGGCTGCGGGAGGTCAACCTCGACGGCATGGTGCGCATCGCGCGTGATGCGTTTCCGCTGATGAAGGCGTCGGGCAACGCGTCGCTGATCAACCTCGCCTCGATCATGGGGCATCGCGGCATGCGCACGCTGGCGGCGTACGGCGCGACGAAGGGTGCGATGTCGGCGCTGACGCGGGGGCTGGCGGTCGAGTACGCGACGTTCGGCATCCGGGTGAACGCGCTGGCGCCGGGGTTCATCGAGACGGCACTGACGAACCGGGTGCTGCGCATCGAGGCGTTCTCGAAGGCTCTGCTGGAACAGACACCGCTGCGCCGTTTCGGCACCGGCGAGGACGTGGCCAAGGCGGCGCTGTTCTTTGCCTCCGACGAGAGCGCGTATATCACGGGCGCGGAGATCGCGGTCGACGGCGGCATGCAGGCCGCGCTTTAGTGGGGCCGCCACACCTGTCATCCTCGGCTTCAGGCCGAGGATCCAACTATCCTCTTACTCCCACCGTTGGGCGCTTGCTGAAGGATGGGTCCTCGGGACGAGCCCGAGGATGACGTTTGTGGGTGGGTGGCCCTCACCCCGTAAGGATGCGAGGGACTAAGTGCCGGCGACGGTTTCGGCGATGAGGTGGTCCACGACGCCGACGAGCGCTTCTTCGTCGCTGGCGCCGGCTGCAACCAGCTCCTGATACTTCGCCACCTGACGGTCAGCGCTGGTGCCGCCGGTGGCAATTTTCAGCGCGTGCTTCACCTCCCGCTCGCAGCCGAGAGCCGCGGCGTCTTCGGCGACGAGGTCGATCAGTTCGTCGATGAGAGAGGCGAAGGGCACCAGGGTGCCTTTGCCGAAGTCGAATAGCGTTTCGCGCACGCCGTAGCGCTGGGCGCGCCAGCGATTCTCCTCGATCAGAAACGCGGGGTAGGATCGCCACCTCTGGTTGGAGGTGCGCAGGCGCCAGAGCAGCCGCAGTGTGCAGGCATAGAGGGCGGCGATGGAGATGGCGTCGTCGATGCGGGTGCAGACGTCGGTGACGCGCATCTCGAGGGTCGGGAACTTGGCCGAGGGGCGCAAGTCCCACCAGATCTTTGACGCGTCCTCGATGACCCCATTGTTGACGAGCACGTCGACGGTGCGCTGGTATTCGCCGAAGCTTTCGAAGCGTTGCGGCAGGCCGGTGCGCGGCAGCTCGTGGAAGACCGCCAGGCGGTAGCTCTTGAGGCCGGTGTCCTCGCCCTGCCAGAACGGGGAGGAGGTCGAGAGCATGAGGAGGTGGGGCAGGAAATAGCGGACCTGGTTCATCAGATCGATGCGCAGGTCGTCATCGTCGATGGCCACGTGGACATGCATGCCGCAGATGGCCATGCGCCGGCCGATGCCGGCAAAGTCCTTGGCGAGGGCCTCGTAGCGCGCCTTGGGGGTTGTTTCGAGGGTCGAGCGGTCGGCAAACGGGTGGGTTGATGCCGCAATAGGCGCCATGCCGTAGCTGCCGGAAATTTCAGCAATGGTGCGGCGGAGGCCGGCAAGCTCGCGGCGCGCGGCCTTGAAATCCTTCAAGACGCTGGTGCCGACCTCGATCTGGGAGCGGAAATACTCTGGCGCGACCTGCTTGCCGAGGGCGTCCTCGCAGGCCGCCATCAGTTCTGCCGGGGCGGA
>CALRVN010000302.1:0-5028 GCA_943371625.1 Hyphomicrobium sp. CS1GBMeth3 | reverse complement strand
CAGGCGCGCCGATAACGATTCCGCGATGGGGGCGATTCTGAACTGTGCACGGATGGCTTTTCTGTCATCCTGCCGACCTCTCCACTGCTAGGATATTTTTCGTAGGGTTGCTTCAAACCCTCAACGGAGACGGCCAAAGCCCGGCTCCCCCGCCGCAATCGGGCCGTCCACAAAAAGGGAGGACGTACCATGGTTGCTCATGGGTCGAATTCGCACGCGAATGGCAAGTCGCCGCTCAACAATCCTTTTCAGTTCTATTTCGGTGGCTTAGAGGCGCTCGGGCAAGCCTATGACCCGTTCGTCAAGGGTCTGGCGCGCACGCAGCTCGAGATGTTCGGGTTCTTCAACCGGCGTGCTCAGGCCTACATGCAGATCTCGGCGCGGGTCGCGCAGTGCCGCACGCCTCAGGACCTCGCCAATCTGCAAACGCAGTTCTGGCGTTCGGCCTATGAAGACTACACGCAGAGCGTGGGGCGCGTGACGAGCGCGCTCGCCGCGTGCGCGCCGAACCTTGCCGCCTTCTCGCAAGAAGCGCTGAACGCTCACGACTACATCGCCTTCCCGGAAACCGACACGGACACCAATACTAAGGACGCGGGTCGGGGCTCACGCGAGCGCAAGGCAGCCTAACGACGATCGAGTTGAGTGCGTAATGGACCGGGGCGGACGTGACAGGCCCCGGGCCGATGGTGCTCGGCCGATCGGGTCCTTCAGCACCTGAGACTATTTCAGCTCCGCCAAGGCTTCCTTGAAGCCGTTGAGCGAGATCGGGATACCTATCCCAGCTTCCTCCGCCTGGAAAATGATGAAGATGGCCGTCTTGCCGTTCTTCAACTGCTCGATCAGGGGATCCTCGACCACAACCTGGGCGTAGCAGGCGAAGGTGTGGCACCGCAGGAATGGCGCGTGGCCGACGTCCTTGTCGTCGATCTTCAGGCCTAGGCCCGGTGGAAGAAGGATGCCGAGCGGCGCGAACACGCGCAGCACGCGCGTCCCATTCGAGAATTTTTGGAAGTAGATCGTGAGGCCGATGTTGTCCTTGTCCTCGGCGGTGACGCTCTGGACCAGTGCGCAGACTTCGTTCTTGGCGCCGGGCGGGGGATCTTTGCAGACGATCTGCCAGTCGCCGTGCTGCGCTTTCACGGTGCCTTCCTGAGCCGCGGCTGGGAGTGCAGCGCAAGCGAAGGCAAAAAGAACGAGTGCCAATTGCGTCAGGCGGCAAAGGCAAAATGCAGAAATTTGTGCCGCGCTGCGGCATACGGCGCCGTCAGCCGAAGTGAAGTTCTGCACGTCCTGCTCCTGAAGATTTGCCGGCGGAAGCCGCCTTACATCTGGTGTGCCGGGAATCGGGCCAAAGTTTGGACCTGACATGGGTCAGAAAGCGTTGCGATGCAGCGCGGAATTCCTGCTGTATCACAACGCGTGGAAATGCCGCATCAAGCTTGACTTGAGCCATGGAAATCTATTGTGCTCATAGTTGACTAGGGGACTTCTGTCTTGCGTCAGGCTGCTTCGGCACCGGCGCGGTGGTTACGGGCGAACTGACAAAAAACGCAGCGCCTGTTTGGGGAGGAACTCGGCCAACACGGCCGAGCAGCACTTGGGAGCGGATGAATGTTGAGACGACTGCTTTGCTCGGCACCTGCCGCAGCACTTGCGATGCTGTTGCTAGGGTCGTTTGCGTGGGCTGGTATGGGCCAGCCATCGCCGGGTGAGATGGGAATGCAAGGTGCGGCGACACCAGTCGCCGAGGCAATCCACTCCTTCTATGATTTCGTCAACATCATCATCGTAGCGATCACCGTCTTCGTGATGATCCTACTCGCCTACGTGATGTACCGCTTCAATGCGAAGTCCAACCCGACACCATCGACCGTCACGCATCATACCGGTCTGGAAGTCGCATGGACGGTCATTCCGATCCTGATCCTCGTCGCCATCGCGATCCCGTCCTTCCGCCTGCTCAATCTTCAGTACAGCTATCCGAAGGCCGACATCACGCTGAAGGCGACCGGCTATCAGTGGTACTGGGAGCACGCCTACCCGGAGCTGGGCATCACCTTCGAGACGCGCATGCTCGATGACGCGAGCCGCGAGGAGCTGATCGCGCAGAACCTGCCGGCGCCGCGCAACCTCGCGGTCGACAACGAGATCATCATTCCGGTCAATAAGGTGGTCAACGTCCTGATCACGGCAGCGCCCGACGGCGTCATTCACGACTGGACCATTCCTTCGTTCGGTTCGAAGGTCGACGCCGTGCCCGGTCGCATCACCTCCACATGGTTCAAGCCGACGGTCGAAGGCATGTTCTACGGCCAGTGCTCGGAGCTGTGCGGCAAGGACCACGCGTTCATGCCGATCGGCGTCCGCGTCGTGAAGGAAGAGGTCTACGCCGGCTGGGTCGACGCGCAGAAGCAGGCGGTCGAAGTCGGCAAGGCTGCAAGCGCCGAGAAGGACAAAGAGAAGCGCAAGGAGTTGCTGAAGCAGAAGAAGGAGCTGCTCGAGAAGGCCAAGGGCATCGTCCGGCAGGCCGCGCTCGAGCAGGCAGGTGTGCGCCAGTTCGCAAACAGCGACGGCGCGCAGGCCAAGTGATCCTCGCTTAAGCAATCCAATTCAGCTCCGGGCCAAGCCCGGCAACAAACACCGACCTTAAGGGCGAACGCACAATGGGAAGCACCACGACAGCGCACGACGACCACGACCATGCCCCAACCGGGCTGAAACGCTGGTTGTTCTCGACGAATCACAAGGACATCGGAACGATGTACTTGATATTCGCCATCATCGCCGGCCTCATCGGCGGCGCCCTCTCGGTCGCTATGCGCCTCGAGCTGCAAGAGCCGGGGCTGCAGTACTTCGCCGACGGCCACGTCTATAACGTCTTCGTCACCGGCCACGGCCTCATCATGGTGTTCTTCATGGTGATGCCCGCGATGATCGGCGGCTATGGCAACTGGTTCGTGCCGCTGATGATCGGCGCGCCGGACATGGCCTTCCCGCGCATGAACAACATCTCGTTCTGGCTGCTTCCGGCAGCGCTCGGGCTGCTGCTCATCTCGCTGTTCGTCGAAGGGCCGCCCGGCGGTCTGGGCGTCGGCACCGGCTGGACGGCGTACGCGCCACTGTCGACCTCGGGTCATCCGGGACCGGCGATGGACTTCGCGATCCTCGCCCTGCATATCGCCGGCGCGTCGTCGATCCTCGGCGCCATCAACTTCATCACCACCATCTTCAACATGCGCGCGCCGGGCATGACCCTGCACAAGATGCCGCTGTTCGTGTGGTCGGTGCTGGTGACGGCGTTCCTGCTGCTGCTGTCGCTGCCGGTGCTCGCGGGCGCCATCACGATGCTGCTGACGGACCGCAACTTCGGCACGTCGTTCTTCAGCCCGCAGGGCGGCGGCGACCCGCTGCTGTACCAGCACCTGTTCTGGTTCTTCGGACACCCTGAGGTCTACATTCTCATCCTGCCGGGCTTCGGCATGATCAGCCACATCGTGTCGACCTTCTCGCGCAAGCCGGTGTTCGGCTATCTCGGCATGGCCTACGCGATGGTCGCCATCGGCCTCGTCGGCTTCATCGTGTGGGCGCACCACATGTATGCCGCCGGCATCAGCGTGAACACGCAGGCCTACTTCGTGTTCGCGACGATGGTCATCGCGGTGCCGACGGGCGTGAAGATCTTCTCGTGGATCGCGACGATGTGGGGTGGTTCGATCAGCTTCCGCGTCCCGATGCTGTGGGCGCTGGGCTTCATCTTCCTGTTCACGGTCGGCGGCGTCACGGGCGTCATGCTCTCCAACGCCGGCGTCGATCGCGCGCTGCACGACACGTACTACGTGGTGGCGCACTTCCACTACGTGCTGTCGCTCGGCGCCGTGTTCGCCATCTTCGCGGGCTGGTACTACTGGTTCCCGAAGATGTCGGGCTACATGTACAACGAGACGCTCGGCAAGCTGCACTTCTGGCTCACCTTCATCGGCGCCAACATCCTGTTCTTCCCGCAGCACTTCCTCGGCCTCTCGGGCATGCCCCGCCGCTACGTCGACTATCCGGACGCCTTCGCGTTCTGGAACGGCGTGTCGTCGATCGGCTCCTACATCACGGCGCTGGGAACGATCGTGTTCCTCATCGGCGTGCTGGCCGCCTTCATGGCGCGCAGGGTAGCCGGCGACAATCCGTGGGGACCGGGTGCTACCACGCTCGAGTGGACGCTGCCGTCACCGCCGAACTTCCACTCCTTCGAGAAGCTGCCGCGCATCCAGCCCGGCGAGCATCACTAAGGTAGTCGTCATCGAACCCGCGGCGGGCGCACCTTGATGGGACGCCCGCCGCACCAAGGCTGAAGAACTGCAGCTCTCCCCCGCATCCGGCAGGGGCAGAAGCCGCAGCAAGGCCAAGCAGGACCTCCGCAACGGGGGCCGATGCGCGGCCAATCAGGGATGAAGTGAAATGCAAGGGACGCAGGTCGACACGAACATCGAACGCCTCGGACCCGCGAACGGGGCGAGCGTCGCTGACTTCGTTCAGCTCCTCAAACCGCGCGTGATGTCGCTCGTCGTGTTTACGGCGCTGACCGGCATGGTCGCGGCGCCGGGCTCGATCCATCCGGTGATCGGCATCATCGCGCTGCTCGCGATCGCCATCGGCGCGGGCGCCGCGGGCGCACTCAACATGTGGTACGACGCCGACATCGACGCGCGCATGCAGCGCACGGCGGCTCGGCCGATCCCGCGCGGACGCATGACCGCCGACGAAGCGCTGAGCTTCGGCACGGTGCTGTCGGTGTTCTCCGTGCTGACGCTGGGTGTGCTGGTCAATTGGACCGCCGGCGCACTGCTCGCCATCACCATCGGCTTCTATCTCTTCATCTACACGATGTGGCTGAAACGGCGGACGCCGCAGAACATCGTCATCGGCGGCGCCGCAGGCTCCTTCCCTCCCATGATCGGGTGGGCCGCCGTCACGGGCGGCGTCAGCATCGAAAGCGTGCTGATGTTCCTCATCATCTTCACGTGGACGCCGCCG
>CALRVN010000301.1:0-5048 GCA_943371625.1 Hyphomicrobium sp. CS1GBMeth3 | reverse complement strand
GATCTCTCATTTAGCGTCTTCTCCGATATCGAAGCCGACACAATTTCGAAGCCGCTATTTTGGTTATTAACGGAAGACAATCGCTCACGGGCAGTTTTGGTGGTCGTGATGGAATGGCGCTGTCCCGATTGGTTTGAACCGACGACCCGTCGCCTATCTGTAAACGACCCGAATTGGCTTGCCACTTCCGTGCGACCCAATAATTTAGATGATTTTGAGCCTTGGAGCCAAGAGGCACTCGGCATATTTATTCAGGCGAGTGCGGGCACGTGGCCAGAACAACAATAAGTCTACTGAAAGTAGCTTTTCTAAAATACGAACTTGATAACGGAGATGCCCGTCGACAGAAAACCGCACTTCAAGAACTCTGCAAGTTGCATCGTAGCGGGTGGGCTCTCAATTCTGAAAGTCGTAATGAGCTAGAAAATACCATAAACGGTATACTGCTTACCCCCGGCCAAGACCGAAAGGTCGTGCGTTGGTGTCTCAACGCCCTTGCCAGGCTGGGGCGTCGCGGGAAGTCTGATAGCTATGTTTCTTTGGCCCTAAAACAGTACTCCAGCGACCCCGAGATAACTGGCGCAGGAGTCGCGGCCCTGGCCAGCATGCATGGGGGCCAGATAGACGACATAGTCGGCCTGGAAACTGTCGATCCGGCGATCAAGCTGCTGTCAGCCCTGCAGGTCACGGACCCGGCCAAGCTCGACCTTACCAAACTTCGGATAAAGATCGATAGCGCCGATGCGGAGGTGCTGAAGCTGGCCCTAATAACTGTTGGGTTGAACAGGGACGTCGAGAACCTATTTGATCCAAAGCACTCGAATGGGGCGATTGTTAAGGCGCTGGCCCAGCATGACGATTCCATCGTGTCCCAGTATAGTGTCTGGGCGGTCTTGGAGAACCGCAAGCTTTCTATCAATGACCTCGGCATTTCGTTCGATAAGTTGGAATCTCTGGCACCAAACATTCAATCCAAACTGCTTCACGTCGTAGTCGATAAGGAGGCCGATGTTCGGATCAAGAATGACCTCGTTATACGAGGAACGTTTCTCCCTGCCGCCGATGCACGGGAGGGATTAGCGAAGGGGCTGCTCGGTTGCTACTACGATGGGCTCGAAGCGACGACGATTGATTGGTTTGGCCAGGAGCACGAATTTCGCATAAAGGAGCTTTTAGCCGAACACTTTGGACGCTTCGCTGATGTCTGCGCTCCATACGAGGATGAGGCTTTCTCAATTTTGGATGCGGAGCCAAAGCTTGCGCGGCGGCTGCGGCTAGGCGCAGAAGGCAAGCGGCTGTACGGGAAAATTCGTGCGCGTGAGGGGGACGGTGGCACACTCGACTTGTTCAAGATGCCGGTTGGCGATGCGTTACTGGGAGGCGCGCCGAATCTGATGAGCAAGGCTCCGTCAAAGAGCGTTCTAGTTCTCAATGCGTCACCCAGGGACGAGACGCGATTGCGGCTCGACGAAGAGGCGCGGGACCTAAGCGAGGAACTGCAAAAAGTCAGGGACGCTAAGCTCGTCCTGAACGTGGTGCACCACTGGGCAGTCCGCGTCGATCAGATCCAAACCGCCATACTAAATTCCAAACCGGTGGTATTGCACTTCAGTGGGCATGGAGGTCGTGGAGTCCTGTGCTTCGAAGATCGGCTCGGGAACGCTAAGGAGATAACTGCAAACGCCTTTGAGGAACTTTGTAGACTTTGCGCCAGTTCGGTGGAGTGCGTGGTGTTAAGCGCGTGCTACTCGGACAGCATTGCCAGCGGAGTTTCCAAGCATATCAGGGTGGTGGTTGGTTGCGATGGCTCGATCGCCGATGACGCGTCCATCGCCTTCAGCAGGGCGTTCTACAGGGCTCTGGCCAATGGCCTCGCATTTAGAGAGTCCTTCGACTGGGCCGTAAACGAAGTAAGACTGAATCTCGGCGACGCCGAAGCGAACAAATTCTCTATCAAGGTTCGCCGATAAGCTAATCGTGCCAGGCTTCGGAGATGCCGCGGAAGAAGGCGTGGGAGCCGGAGCGCAGGTTGCCGAGGGCGTAGCCGCCCTCCTGCACGATCAACGTCGGTAGTCCGAAGCGTCCGATCCTGCGCCCGATGCGCTGCATGCCGGCATTGGTCAGCGCGAACGAGCCGGTCGGGTCGCCGCGCATGATGTCGAAGCCGATCGACAGCACCAGGAAGCGCGGCTTGAAATTCCGGATCACCGACAGCGCGCGGTCGAGCACGACCATATAGCGCTCGTCGTCGACCGGCGGCTCCAGCGGGAAATTGTGATTGAAGCCGACGCCGCCGGCCTCGCCGCGCTCGTCGGAATAACCGGAAAAGTTCGGGTAGGCGTGGCTCGGGTGGCCGTGAATGGAAACCGTCAGCACGTCGGACCGGTCGTAGAAGATGTCCTGGGCGCCGTTGCCGTGGTGATAGTCGATGTCGAGCAGCGCGACGGTGCCCTGCTTGGCCAGGTAGTTGGCGGCAATCGCCGAATTGTTGAGGAAGCAGAAGCCGCCGTAGATGCGGCGCTCGGCGTGGTGACCGGGCGGGCGGCAGAGCGCGTAGACGAAGCGCTCGCCCTTTTCGATGAGCGTCGCCGCGGTCAATGCGACGTTGGCGGCGTCGCGGGCGGCGGCGAAGACGTTGCGGGTCAGCGGCGTGAAGGTGTCGGCGCAGAAGTAGCCGGCGCGGTCTTCCAGGGCGCGCGGGATGCGGTCGGGGCGGCGGATGGGGAAGACCTCGGGGTAGATGAGCGCCTTGTCGTCGAGCTTCTGGCCCATGGCCTTGAGGTAGCCGACGAGGGCGGGCGTGTGCACGGCGGTCAGGTGGTCCTCACCGAAGTGCCGGGTGGCGACGCGCTCGATGGGGAGGCCTTCGAGGCCCTTGAGGATGGCGGAGACGCGCACGGGGCGCTCGACGTAGCCCTTTTCGCGCAGGTGATGGATGGCGTGGCGCTCGGATACGACCATCTTGATCGGCAGCAGGTATTTGCCGCGGGTGGGGACGGCGGCGACGGGCTGGGGGCCGAGCGGGGCGAGCTTCACGGGCTGGTCGGCGAAGGAGCGGACGATGCGCATGACGAAGGGGTCGTCGGGCTCGAAGGCATATTGGTCGACGAGGATGTTGCGCACGACGGCGCGGGCGTCGGTTTTCGAGAGCTGCGGCTTGCGACCGAGCGGGTCGAACAGCAGGCTGGTCAGGTGGCCGTCATTGCGCGGGTTGGGGTCGACGTCCCAGAGCGTGCCGAGCACCTTCTGCACGTCGTAGCGGGCGTAGAAGCGGATGCGGCGGCGGTTGATGGCGAGGCGGGATTTGTCCTTCAGTTTTTCGGGCTCGACGGGAGGGACGTCGAGGAAGAGGCCGCGGGCGCCGCGTCCGGCGAGGAGTTCGCGCAGGGCTTCGTAGAGGGCGACGCCGATGCCGCGGGCGGGGCGGCGCGGGTCGGAGGCGAAGTACTGCAGGTAGCCGTAGTTGAGCTCGGAGAAGTAGTAGACGAAGGCGAGGCCGGTGATGCGGTCGCGGGCGTCGGTGGAGAGGAGCAGGATCGGGTCGAAGGTGATCGAGCGGCGGTTGAGCAGCATGTGGGCGATGCGATCGATCGCGTCGGCCTCGTCGGGGAAGGCGGCGCGAAAGAGGTCGCTCGCTTCGGCGAACCGGCGGCGGTCGATGTCGGAGACGAGTTCGAAGAGGCGGCGGAAGCGGATCATTTTGTGGGGGCCGGGGGCGGCGGTGGTGGCTGCGGCGGGTCGGGGAAGGCGAGGACGTCGGAGGTGTAGGTCTCGACGACGGTTGCGATGGGACGGCCGTCGGGGAGGGTGAGGACGGCGCGGTGCTGCAAGACTTCGGGCGGGATGGTCAGGGGTTCGTCGGCGAAGGTCGCGACGGGCGTGTTGTCGTTGGCGGCGCGCATCTCCCAGTTCGGCGGGAGCGGCGACCAAAGCAGCTTCGACGAGAGCGTGCGGCGGCGGAAGTCGAGCGGCTTTGCCACGCGGCCGAAGGCGGTGTCGGTTTGATCGAGCGTGACGTTCATCGCAGGCGTGAGGCGCGAGGGGACGTACCAGTTCTGAGCTTCGGAGAGGATGTGGTCGCCGCACTTCAAGCGCACGCGACGGAAGCGGACGGGCTCGTCGGGGGCGACCGCGAGGATCTGTCGCTGCTCGGCGGTCGGGGCTTCGTCGGGGCCGGTGACGCGCTCGGCGATGATGCGGGCGGGGTCGGCGAGCTTGTGTGTGGCGCACCAGGCGTCAAGGGTCAGCGTCGCGCTATCGTTCGACAATAGTTCAGCGTTCAGCGTCTGCAACAGCGCGAGGGCTTCGAGGCGGGTGACGTAATCGTCGCGCCAAACGTGATCGTCAGCGCGCGCGGCTGAGGCGAGCAGCGGAAGCGCCAGCAATGCGGAAGCGATGCGGATGGCGTGCAGCATGAAGCGTCTTTGTCGGCTTTCAACGGTATCGCTTAGGATTGTCTTAGCGCGGAAGTCGTTAAGCCCGACATTCGATCGGCGCGCACAGCGTGAGAGAAGTTAATTTTCGTAAGGTCGCGCCGTTCCCTCGTGAAGGCCTCAGAAGAGGAACAACGCGTCGCGCACACGCGTTGCAAAAATTCCCAGCGGCATATCGTTCCGCATAGCATCCGGGAGAAACATCATGGCCAAAGCGTCACCGCGCCAGCGCAAGACTGCCGGCCGCGTCATGCACGAGTTCAAACACGGCGAACTGAAGAGCGGCCGCGGAGGCCGCGGCGGCAAGGTGCTCTCGCGCAGGCAGGCGATCGCCATCGCGCTGAAGGAAAGCGGCGATTCCAAGTACGAGAGCCGCGCCGCGAACAAGCGCAACTTCGCCAAATCGAAGCGGGCGGAGGCGCGCGGCAAGACCGGTCAGCAGGAGCGCGAAGGTAAGTCACATGTCGGCGCGTCGAAGCGGCGAGAGAGCAGCCGGGCGATGGGCGGACGCAATGCGACGCGCACGACGGCGGCAGGTCGCAAGGCTGCAGCGAGCAGGGCGCGCGGCGGGACGGTGACGAAGGCGCAGCTCTATGCCCGTGCGAAGCGAGCGGG
>CALRVN010000300.1:0-5059 GCA_943371625.1 Hyphomicrobium sp. CS1GBMeth3 | reverse complement strand
CGCGCTCACCGAGACTATCGAACAGTCAATGCAGGCCTACGCCGAGCCCAAGCGCACCCAGGGACGCCCGAATTCGCGCCAGCCAGTAATGCCAGCAGTCATCAGTTGCGGCCCTGATGGCTTCAGCATCAAAATGGGTTTTGGACTTTAGCAAAACTCACCGCTACGCCATCGCACCGAGAAACGGAATTTTTGCATCCGGCAGGGCAATGTCGGGCGCGCGCGATCGCGTGCCCGGTGGAAGCTTCACGGTTAGCGGACTGCATAAAGTGCAGTGCATCGCCGGTGATCTGACCAGCGCGGCACGACGGCGTCGCTAGACTGCGACTTGCGAGCCTTGAGCCGAACTGCACCCTGTAATCGGAGACGCCGCATGTGCCGCTTCTGCGTGGGCACCATCTTCATGGACCGGAGCCTCTATTCGGGCTGGCCCGCTTCCGCGTCAGGGGACGCGCTCACGCCCTCGCGCCGCAACTTCATGGCGATGGCCGGCGCGGCAGCCGGAGCGAGCGGGCTGAGCATCCGCCCGAGCCGTGCGCAGGCCGCTGACGGAGCCGACTTCTTGTTCAAGGGCGGCACGATCATTCCAATGGCATCGTCCGGCGCGAAGACGTCCGAGGCGATTGCCGTGAAGGGCGGCAAGATCGTCGCCGTCGGTGCGGCCTCCGATCTAGCCGGTCTGCAAAGCGCCAACACCAAGGTGATCGATCTCGACGGGCGCACGCTGTTTCCCGGGTTCATAGACCCGCACCAACACAGTTGTTTCGTGGCGCTGTTCGCCGAGCTGCTCGCGGACGTCGGCTACACGACATATCCCACGCGCGCGGAACTGATGGCCGGCCTCAAGGCGCTCGACGCCAAGCTGCCGCCCGGCGAATGGCTGCTCGCCTACAATTTCGACAACCTGCTGCAGGGCGGCGATCTGTCGATGGCCGAGCTGGACGGCGTGTCGAAGGATCGGCCGATCCTCATCTGGTACATCAACATGCATGACGGGGCGGCGAACTCTGCCGCCTTCAAAATCGCGCAGATCCCGGACAACGTCGGAGTCCTGCCGGGCGGGGGACATTTCGGTCGCGGTCCGGACGGCAAATTTAATGGCCTCGTCTACGAAGAAAGCGCCATGCTGAAGTTCGTGTCGCATGCGCTGCCGAAGATCACGCCTGCGGTCTTCGAAAAGGCGATGACAGATTTCTTCAAAACGAGCGCGGCGCTCGGCAACACCACGACGCACGAGCCGGGCACGGTGCAGCCGGACTGGATCGAAGGGCTCGTGAAGCTGACCGCGTCGGGAACGGGGCGGCTCAGCGCCAGCCTGCAGTACGACGAGATGAAGGCCGGCAACGCCTACAAGGCTTACGGCCGCGGCGCCAAGGCGGCGCTGTTCCCCAATTCACGCTTCTCGCTGTTCGGGATCAAGATCATCGGCGACGGCTCGAACCAGACGAAGACCGGGGCGCAGACGCTTCCCTATCTCAACACCGATGTGGTGGGCGCGACGAACTATTCGCCGGACGTGCTGAAATCGATGGTCGCGGCGATCAAGGCCGAGGGCTGGCCGGTGCAGATCCACTGCAACGGCGACGCGACGATCGATGACGCGCTGAACGCCATCGAGGCGGCTTACGGCGCAAATCCTGCAACCGGCGTCAACCGGATCGAGCATTCGACGATGGCGCGGCCGGATCAGGTGAAGCGCATGAAGGCACTCGGCGTGCAGCCGAGCTTCCTGATGAACCACGTGTTCTTCTATGGCGCGGCGTACCGCGACCAGCTGTTCGGGCCGGAGCGCGCGGCGTTCATGGATCCTGCGGGCGCCTGCGTGGCCGAGGGACTACCGTTCACGCTGCACACGGACGGGCCCTGCTCGCCGCTCGGCACGCTGCGGCTCATTCAGACGGCGGTCACGCGGCGCTGCGTGGTGGACAATTCGATCGTCGGGCCGGATCAGGCGATTGCGGTCGAGGAGGCGATCCGTGCGGTGACATCGGCGGCCGCGGCGCAGATTGGCCAGGGCGATCGCATCGGAACGCTGGAGGCGGGCAAGGAGGCGGACCTGACGATCTTGGAAAAGGACCCGTTCAAGGTCGCGCCGGACGAGATCATGGGCATCAAGGTGTCGGAGACGTGGGTGGGCGGCGAAAAGATCTTCGGCTAGCCGCCCACCTGAGCGTCCGAACTACTTCTTGCCGGTCTTGGCGTTGTAGTCGTCGACGTCGGCCTTCGTGACTTCCTTGTTGTCCACGAGCGCCTGGAGGCACGGCTTCGACAGCTTCAGCGCGTTGGATTTCATGCAGGAGCGCAGCTCGGCGCTGCCAACTACCATGTTGTTACAGAAGGCGATGTAGTCGGGCTTGCAGGCAACTTTGACTGCCTCGCTCACGGCAAACGCCTGGCCCGGCGCGACGGTGACGAACAGCACGGCAACGATCCGCTTCAGCATAAGACCCCCAATTTTTAAAGACGCCGCGAGTGATAGCGGGCGTTCACCGCCGTATAACGACAGCCGGGGCCAGAGGGTTGCGAAATCTGCCGGATGCGACGTAGGGCGACGGGGACGACAAGGGTGCGCACGCGCGAAGTGCCCAAAGGTTCGTCACTCGAATTGCAACGCGACTCAGCTCCATGCTAGTCACTGCCGACCGAAAATGACCTGCTCGCGCGAGACGCCCGGATTCGTTGAATTTTTGGGTCGTGCGTCGGCATCAATCTAGACTTGGCAGCGCGGCTCCAGAGGGCACTTTGACCGGATCAGAGAACGTCTCCACGCGGCGCGTGCTTTTCGCCAGTCTTGCCGGCACGGCGATCGAGTTCTTCGACTTCTACATCTACGCGACGGCAGCCGTGCTGGTGTTCCCGCACCTGTTCTTCCCGAACGCAGACCCGACGACGGCGACGCTGCAGTCGTTCGCGACATTCTCGATCGCGTTCTTCGCGCGACCCGTGGGCGCCATGCTGTTCGGGCATTTCGGCGACCGTATCGGGCGTAAGGCGACGCTGGTCGCGGCGCTGCTGACGATGGGGCTGTCGACGGTGGTCATCGGCTTCCTGCCGACGTACGAGACCGTAGGTGTCTGGGCGCCGCTGCTGCTCGCAACATGCCGCTTCTTCCAGGGGCTTGGCCTCGGCGGGGAGTGGGGCGGGGCCGTGCTGCTGGCGACCGAGAACGCGCCGGACGGCAAGAAGTCGTGGTTCGGCATGTTTCCGCAGCTCGGGGCGCCGATCGGATTCCTGTGCTCTACGGGCATCTTCCTCGTCATCACCGAACTTCTGACGGACGAGCAGTTCCTTTCGTGGGGCTGGCGCATTCCGTTCATCGCCAGCGCGTCGCTGGTCCTCGTCGGGCTCTACGTGCGGCTCAAGATCGCCGAGACGCCGGCGTTCAAGCGGGCGATGGAGAACGACGAGCGCGTTGAGGTGCCGTTGGTGACGGTATTCGCGCGGTACTCGTGGCTGCTGCTGCTCGGCACGTTCGGAGCGCTGGCGACGTTCGTTCTGTTCTACCTAATGACCGTGTTCGCGCTCAGCTGGGGTATAAGCGGGCTCGGATACACGCGGCAGGAGTTCCTGCCGATCCAGATGGTCGGCGTCATATTCTTCGGCCTCACCATTCCGTTGTCGGCGTGGCTCGCCGATCGTTATGGGCGCCGTCTGGTGCTGCTGTGGGCGACGGCATTGATCGGCGGCTTCGGGCTGCTGTTCCAGCCGCTGTTCGGCGCGGGCAATCTCGCCGCGGTGCTGACGTTCATGATCGTCGGGCTGGCGCTGATGGGGTTCACGTACGGGCCGCTCGGCACGGCGTTGTCGGAGCCGTTCCCAGTCGGCGTGCGCTATACGGGCACTTCGCTGGCGTTCAACGCCGCGGGCATCTTCGGGGCATCGCTGGCGCCGTATGTCGCGACGACGCTGGCGACGACCTACGGCCTACAGGCGGTCGGCTATTATTTGACGGCGGCGGCGGCGCTGACGTTCCTGGCGTTGCTGGGGCTCGGGCGATACGGGAGCCAATCTGAGGCGATCGCGCCGGTGGCCCAGCGCGCATAAGCCTTCGAGGCGAAGCATGGCGTACGCGATAAAGGCCGAAATTCGCGATCCAGGCGCCAAGTCATTCGACTTCGATGCCCAGAAGACGATGTACGACGGCAAGCGCATCGCCGTGGGCGACGTCGTCTTCCTCTTCGCCAGCGAGAACGAAGGCGGCCCCGGGCTGATCGCCCGCGGCGTGGTGACAGCCGCGAAGCCGGTCGCCAAGTTGCCCGGGGTTGCTCGCCAGACACCGCGGGTGAGCATCAGCGTCAAGCGCACCGGGGCGGCCAAGCGGCCACTCGGGCGAGTTGCGCTGAAGCCGTTCGACGACTGGGACGACGGGCGGCCGGAAACCGAGCTCAACTTCAAATTCTACCGGCAGGCGACGAACAAGATTGTCGGTCTCTCGGACGAGGCAGCTGCGTTCCTCGCGCGGTTCTTCTAGCGATCAACGGGACTGATCGCGATAGCGCAGCCGCAGCAGGATGACGCCGTCTAACAGAAACGCGACGCCAGCGAACGCCGCCATTGCCGCGGGGATTACCGAGCCCGAATAGACGCCGGCCGCAGCCGACACCAAAAAACAAAGGCCGCTGAATATCCTGAAATGCGGCATCGCATAGGTACTGCGTGCCACCTCGACATAGCGGCTGCGCTGACGGTCGAGCCACGCGCTGAACATCTGATCCTCCCTAAGCTAAAGCGTTGGGAAACCAAAGGTCCGTGTGGGCGCCGGGCGCTGTACCTTCGGGAACTGCGCAATGGAAACGTCTGGGGCGCCGAGGCCAGCCCGCGTCAGACGGCTGTCAGCAGGGCGTCGAGGTCGAAGGACGACCGGTGTCCAAGATCGCTGCCGTGAGATTTCATAAATGCTTCGGCGGAGCCGCGGCCGAGATCGCGCAGGAGGCAAAGAAACTCCCACTCCGCATTGAGTTTCGTCGACGCTCCGAACGCTGCCAATTCATCACTGGCAATTCGATGCACGCGCATGCCGGCCCACAGCGCGCCTTCGGAGTTTCCTGCATCTGCGACC
>CALRVN010000299.1:0-5105 GCA_943371625.1 Hyphomicrobium sp. CS1GBMeth3 | reverse complement strand
AGCCGCGGGCAGAGCGAGCCGCACTGTCGCGAGCCTGGTCTTCTCATCGACAACCGGAGCCACGAGCCGAACCGAAGCGTCCCACACGCGGCCGAGGGCATCGACGACGCGTGCCGCCTGCCCTGGCAGAATTTTCAACACGTCGGCTTCGGGCACGAAGGCATTCACCTCGATGCGTCCATCCTGGATGAGGCGGAACAGCTCGGTGCCAGAATGCGCGACCTGTCCGAGGCTCGCGCTTCGGATCGCGACGATGCCGTCGGACGGAGCAAGAATTTCCGTTTGTGCGAGCAGCGCTTTGGCTTCCTCAAGGCGCGCGCGCGCTGTCGCAAGCTTCGCCTTGCTCGTTTTGACCAGGGTTTCGCGCTGCTCCACGACTTGCGTGCTGATGGTACCAATCGAGACGCTACGCGCGCTTCTCGTCGGCGATGGCATTGACGAGATTGGCCTCGGCTTCGTCGACGGCCGCCGTATTCTGAGCGATCTGCGCCAGGAGAAGGCTCTGGTTGAGGCGCGCCAGGACCTGACCCTTCTCGACCTTGTCGCCTTCGTCGGCCCGTATGTCGACGATTGCGAGCCCGCTCGCCTCAGACCCGATCGACATCTCACGCCACGCGGCGACTGTGCCTGTGCCGACGACCCGATGGGTGATCTGGCTCTGGCGCACGGCATCGACCGTGACCTTGAAAAGCAGTCCCCCTTCGACCCCGGATTCCTGCGCACATGCGGCGGACATGGTCAGGAACAAAAATGCGGACGACAGCAACGTTACGGCCCTATGGCATGCGGACATCGTCGCCACCTCGCGAGAGCGGTTGAATCAATGCGAAGCGGTAGCCTGCGTCCGCTGATCTGCCTGCGCGCCATCGTCCGTCCATTCGGGCGGCAAGCCGAATCTCCCCGCCACCATGTCGGTCACGCCGGTGCGTCCGAATTCGTCGCAAGCGGCTTCTTTTGGCGCCGCACCGAACTTGGACTTCAAGCGGTGCATGTATGGCAGCGACGGCCATTTGAATTTGAACGGGTCCGCCCCCGTCACCAGCAGCTCGCTGAAATCGTCGCCGAAGTCGACAGCAAGCTCGTAAGCGTCTCCCACCGGGGAGATCCGGGTTTCATTGCCGAAGAAGGAGCTGGCGCCCTTCGCCCACATCATCGCTGCCATCTGCCTGCCTGCAGGATCAACAGCCTCACCCTCGAGCGCGATTCCACCCAGGCCGATCGGAACGCGTACCGACGGGATAGGCACCGACGTTTCCAGGACGCCTGTGTTGCTCAGCACATCCTTGCCGATATCGAGCACTTTCGTGGTCGCGGCCGCGGTCTCATCCGTGGGGACGATGTTCGCGATGGTAACGTGCACGGCGAGGTCGGCCTGCTGGGGCGGCAAGACGACGTCGAAGCGATCGCTGAGTGCGATGCACACCGAGCGATCGACGGCGTTGGCGACCAGTCGCCGGTCCCGATCGGACAGTTTGGATGAGGCAGCCGCGGCGGCGTATGATGTCGGGACGATAAGCACGGTCCGGGCCGCAAGCACCGCATCCTTGTCGACATGCACAAGCGACTTTCGGCCATTGAACTTGCTGTCGGCAGGCTGCAGTCGCTCGTAGGACGATAGCGAGCCGGTCTGCTGAAGCGGCACGGTCGCGCAGGCGGAAATGAAGGGTAGCAGCGGCAGTAGCAAGCGCGGGCCGATTCTGGGCCGGCATGTTGCGGCGAATTTGCGTGTTTCAATCACCATCGACTAAGTCCCCCTGTTCCCCTCAGGCAGACCTATCGACGTTGCTTTGCTCCCGTGTTGCCCGAATGTGGCTCAAACACGGCGCACGTTCGGCGTCGGCGATGCCTACCGCGTAGCGGCCGGGAGCGCGACTTCGATCATGCTGGGCGGCGAGCCAATCGCACGGGCCTCGCCACCATGCTGACGGGCGATCTGGCGGACCAGGGCGAGACCCAGTCCGGAGCCTGGCGCGGAGGTTCCACCCGGACGATAGAACGGTGCGAAGATGCGCTCACGCTCGGCATCGGCAATCCCCTTTCCGCCGTCGCTTACGGTGAGGACGGCCTGGGCGCCATCGCGGCGAACCCGCACGTCAACCGGCGGCACGCCGTGCCGCTGGGCGTTTTCGATGAGGTTGCGGATCATCCGTCGCAGCAGCGCGGGATCGCCCGGCACGATCACCGGTTCGCCCGCCACGTCTCCGTCCGCGCAGCGGGTGCTTTCCTCGGCGGCGAGCGCCAGCAGGTCGACGTCTTCGCGTACATCGAGTTCTCTCACTGCGTCGAGCCGGCTGGAGAGCAAGACCTGCTCAATCAAAGCGTCGATTTCCGCGACGTCCTTCTCCAAGTCTGCCTTGCGCTTGGGGTCGGCTACCTCTTTCAGAAGCTCGGCTGTCAGCCTTAGCCGAGACAACGGCGTCCGAAGCTCGTGTGAGACGTTGGCAAGCAGCAGCTTATGCGCCCCGACGAGTTGGGCAATCTGCTCGGCAGCGCCGTTGAAGCTCTGTGCCAGGCGTGCGATCTCGTCACAGCCTTCAACCTTTGCCCGCGCCGTGAGATCGCCCGAACCCAAGGCCTCGACCCGCGATTGCAGACGCTCGAGCCGCCGCGTCGCGCGCCGTACGACGGGATAGCAAAGTGTCGCGATCAGCAGGCCCAGCGGGACGAACAGCTTCATCCTGTCGAACAGTTCCTGTGTCGGGGAGAAGCCGCGGACCTCGATCCAACCGCCGTCGCGCAGACGAATGCCGAGTGCCGGACGGATCGCCTCATAGGCATTCTCGCCCGGGCCACGTCCGACCGCGTCGATGATCCGCATATCTGGCCCGAAAAGCGCAAAGTCGACGCCTGCCATGTCGGACAGGTCTGTCAAAAAGCGACGGCGCTCGGCCGGATCGGCGTCCGCGGAGAGCAGGTGCCTGGACTCGGGCGTATCGATGCTCTCCAGAACGATTTGCGCATCGTTCTTGCGGCCGCTCAGCTGCCATATTGCAATCGCGCCAAGCACGAAGATCAACAGCGATCCGAAGATCGTCAGATACAGCTGATAATGGAAGCGCTTGAATATCGGGAAATTCAATCTTGCGTCCTCGCGAACACGTATCCCGTGCCACGAACCGTGATGATGCGACGCGGCTTCTTGGCGTCGTCCTCGATGCTCGCGCGGATACGCGAGATATGGACATCGATAGAGCGGTCGAACGCCTCCAGAGCCTCGCCTTTCACCAGATCCATCAGAGCCTCTCGCGCCATGACCCTGCCAGGCCTTTCCGCAAGCGCGACGAGCAAGTCGAACTGATAGCCGGTCAGCGGCCGCATCGCGCCATCGATGCGAGCCACGCGCGCACCGCGATCGATCTCGAGCTGCCCGAACACCAATAGATCGCTGTTCCGCGGCCCCCTCTCCCGGCGCAAAATCGCGCGCAGCCGGGCCAGCAGCTCGCGTGGCTCGAACGGCTTGGGGAGATAGTCGTCGGCGCCGAGCTCCAACCCGATGATGCGGTCCATGGCCTCGCCGCGCGCCGTCAGCATCAGGATAGGCGTCGGCGCAGATACGCGGACTTGCCGGCAAACTTCCAGGCCGTCGATGTCGGGCAGCATCACATCCAGCACGATGGCATCGAACCCGTCGCGCGCCTGAAGCTTAAGGCCAGCGTTGCCGCTGGCAGCATGGGAAACGACAAACCCCTCGGCGCCGAGATATTCTTTCAACATCCCGGCGAGACGTACGTCATCCTCGATAAGAAGCAGCTGATGCATCGTGGCCCCGAGTTGAGTAGCCCGCGGGACCAGAAGCGTCATTCCGAAGGCCAAAATACGTCAGCGATGGCAGGAGCTGTAATCGTGGTTGGCGAGCTCCCCGCAGTCGGCTGTTTCCCTTCAATTCCGCCGTGTAAAGTTTTGTAAAGAGCACCCGAAATTCGGCGGCCCATTTGCCGTTCGCCGCAATTGCGTTTTGCCGTTTACACAACTTTACAGAGCCGACAAGCAGCCGAAACGTCACCCTTCTAGATCCATGCCCGGCGGGGCCAGATCGAACCGAGAGGGGAGTTCTTGCCGGAAAAAGACGAGCGCGAAAACGAGACCGCGCCTACCGACGACGAAATCAAACTGGGCCGTATCGAGATCGTCGGCCTGTTTGCCGCGGTGCTGCTCCTGCTGGTTCTACTGTGGATGCTGGTCGAGCCGCCGGCGCGCCTCCTATGACTTCGGGAGCAATCGGACGACAGCGGGAACGCGCATTCGTTTGCGTCGCGCTTTCGGCCGCATGTGTGCTGGGCTGCAGCGACCCACAGATGTCGATCGGAAGCGTGGCTTCGGCCACGCTTCCACATCATGCGAACCCAGCGAGTGCGACCGCCGCGGTGGCGCGGCGTCAGAACTGGAATTGCAGACGAATTGAACGGGAGATCGCCGATCTCGTGGCGCCGATGCGCACCGCTATGTCGCGAGCCGAGGAAGAGGAAGCGCGCATGCCGCAGACGCTGGCGCGAACGGTGGCGCGTCTCTCCGGGCCTCCTGGAGCGGGAAATGCCGCGTTCGCCGACTTCACGGAGCTGCGCAACGACGCGGACCGATTGAACGATCTGCTGAAGGAAAAGAAGTGCGCGGGTTACGTGATCGACGTCGGGCTACCCGCGTTTGTTCACCCGTAGTCGAGGTTCTGATGGCGCCGCGCGGATAGCATTCTTGGCGTGCCAGAACGCAGGTTCCGAAGTGCGCCATGACCTGAGCAACATAAATTTACAATGGGTCATCGTTTGGCCCGCCGATTTCTCTAGAGCGCTTTCGGGGCGTAAAGCGACAAACGAGCCGGGTCAGAAAAGATGTGGGAAATGACCGACCGCTCATGCACGGGAAAGCGATTTCGCCGGAGACTGAGCGAAGTCGCCCGGCTTAGCTGTGCGCTTGTCGTCATCGTCGCCAGCCAACTGGCGCTGGCTGGCTGCGGAATGAATGACCGATACAGAGCGGTGCCGTCGGCGCTCGCGGGTGGGTTGACGTTCGCGCACGTCGAGAACGCGCGCTTTGCCGGCGACGACGCCGGTGCTTTGAGGGTCGAATTCGAGCGCGCCTTTACGCGTTGGCGCTCTCATGCAGGTCCG
>CALRVN010000298.1:0-5119 GCA_943371625.1 Hyphomicrobium sp. CS1GBMeth3 | reverse complement strand
CCGTCAGCAGGGCCGCAGAATGAACTTCGCAAACCAACGCCTCCAGCATCGGCATGCTGGAGTCGGGGTACCTTGGGCTGTCGGGCTCCTTGCGGAACGCGCCCGCGGCGGCAAATCCCGCGCGGCTCAATTTGCGAAATGGCGGCAAGTGGGCTCTCGGTGGTGTTAACTATTGGCTCAGATTAGCCAGAGAGCCTCTAACGTGGGGTTAGCCCCGTCAGGTCGGAATTGTCCGGTTACAGTAAGGTAAACGCATTGCCCGATTTGGCGACGCGTGCGTTCCCTCGGAGGCGGGGCCGAGTTAACGCGTCAGGACGATGAAGTCTGTCGCGTTCTCGCTCATCTCGGGGCTGCGGGGCTGATCGGAGACAATCAGCGAGCCGCCGGTCCAGAGCAGGTCGGCGATGCGCTCTCGGGCTCCTTCGGGCAGCTCTATGCGATCGAGGGCTCCGGCGGCCGTCTCAGGAGTAGAGGCCGGCGTCTCGGCGACGGTGCTCTTGCTCTTATCCTTGGCGCGGCGCTGGTCGCCGGACTGAGATTCGCCGGGCATCGAGATCGCGATCCAGCGCATCGAAGAGCCGTCGGCCGCAGGCTCGATTGCGGAATAGACGTGCGTGCCGATAGGACGTTCAGGGTCGCGGATAGTGACCGGCGCTTCCCAGACTTCGGTCCAGTTCTGGCGAATGAAGATCTTGCCTTCCTTGCGGCTGATCAGGACAGAAACCTGCTCGCGGCGGCGATCGGCCTCGTCCACCAGCTTATCGGCGGCTTCGGCGAGGGCGGTGGCCTGCTTGTAGGCTTCCACGGAGGCGAAGGCTGCCGACGACTTGGTGGCTTCGCGTGTGCGGACCTCGGAGAGTGCAGTTTCGGCTGCATGGATCGCGGACTGCGCGGCGGCTCTCTCGGCGTCGATGGAGCCCGTCGTGGTTCCGGTGGTCTGCGGGATAGCTGATGCCGGCGGTGCAACCGCTGCGGCCGGCGCGGCGGCGCGCGCGTCGATGGCGGCGAGCTTTGCTTGCGCAGCGGCAAGATCGGCCTCGAGTTTGCGCATTTCATCGCGCGCCTGACGCGCTTCGGTGCCGGTGGTCTGAGCTGCTGCGAGGGCGTTCTTAGCGGCCAGGTCGGCGGCGGCCTTGTCGGCGAGCGCGCGCTGCTTCAGCGCCTTGGCGTAGGCGATGGGGTTGACGAGCTTAGAGCCTTCGGGTGTGCCAGTGCTGTCCGGCACGGCGGCCGTGTTCATGCTGGCAAGTTCGACGGAGGCGCCGTTGTCGGCCTGCTGCTGAGGCGTGGCCGGAATGACCGGGGCTTCCTGCATCTTCGGCAGCGGCAAAAACGGATGCGAGAATTCCACCGGCTGCACGTCGGTCGGCGAGACGACGACGCGAGCGCCCATCTGCGTCATGCCGAAGAGCTGCGGCGCAAAGCCAGCGGGCAGGCGGATGCAACCATGTGAAGCCGGATAGCCCGGCACGACACCGGCGTGCATGGCAACACCGGACCAGGTGATGCGCTGCATGAAGGGCATCGGCGCGCCGCTGTAAATGTTCGAGCGGTGGTAGCGGCTCTTGCCGATGACGCTGAACACGCCTGCGGGTGTGCGATGCCCGGCTTGGCCGGTCGAGACGCGGGTGCGCGTCACGTAGCCGTTGGCGTCGTAGATCGACGCATGCTGGTCATTGAGCGAGACGATGACGTAGACCGGGTGAGCCGGGCCGCTTTTTTTCTCGGCGGCTTTCTTGTCAGCGACCTTCTTGGGGTCTTTCTTGTCGGCCGGCTTTTCGGCTTGCTGTTGGTTCTGGGCGTCGGGCTTGGCGGCGTCGATCTGCGCAGCGCCGGGTTGCTCGGCGCGCTTCTTCTTGGCGACGCGGCGCGGGCGCGCACCCTGGTAGGTGTAAAAGTTCCCGAAGCCTTGCTGCGCCATTGCAGGCTGAGCGTTCATCAGCGCGTCGGCGGCGAGCACCGCGAAGAGGGTCGCCAACATCGTGAGCGCCATCGGCATCGAGGCCGTGCGGCGGAGGGCGGAGGTGACACAAGTATAGGATCTTGGCACGGCCGGCAGGCTCCGAATCTTATAAATTTGCAATGCTGAATCTATAGCTCAGCGGGACATAGCGTGCGCGGAACATTTGGCTTCCCTGCAGCATATCCCTTGACGTGTTGCATCCCGGTCGCCTCGCATTGCGCGTGCATCGACGTTAATGGCCCCAGGGATCGCCGCCTACCCGAAACGGTTGCAGGGACAGGCAATTTGGCGCACTTGGGGACAAGAAATTGCCTGGCTGCGCGCCTCTAAAGGCGCCCCCCGCCCTGGGCTCTCGGCAGCCCCCAAAACAGAAAGAGTGTGAGCGATGAACGCACCGGGCCGCGATCGCCAGTTCGCCGATCCCGCGACGCTTGCTCAGGAGAGGATGTCGCGCGGCGAGTTCATCGTCCTCGTGGCGTCGATGATGGCGCTCACGGCGCTCGCGGTGGACGTCATGCTGCCAGCGCTGCCGCAGATCGGCGAGGCGCTCGGCCTCGGCAACGCCAACGACCGACAGACGATCATCATCACCTACATGCTCGGCTTTTCGGTCGGCCAGCTCGCCTACGGACGGCTGTCGGATCGATACGGGCGCAAGCCGGTGCTGCTGGCTGGCATGGGCATTTTCATCGTGGGATCGCTGGTGGCGGCGACCGCATCCGATTTCGCCACGATGCTGGTTGCACGGACGGTGCAGGGACTAGGTGCAGCGGCGCCTCGCGTCATCGCGGTGGCGCTGGTGCGCGATCGCTACGTCGGTCGCGAGATGGCGCGCGTCATGTCGTTCGCTATGGCTGTGTTCATCATCATTCCGGTGCTGGCACCGACGATCGGCCAGGCGCTGCTGCAGGTTGGCACGTGGCGGCTCACGTTCGACCTGTTGCTCGTCGCAGGCGTGATCGTGGCGCTATGGTCCGGCACGCGCCTGCCGGAGACATGTCCGTCGGCGAAGGGCACGCCGTTGCCTTTTGGGGAGGCGGTGCGGTACGCGCTCGAGACGCCGCAGACCATCGGCTACGCTTTGGCGGGCGGCTTGGTGTTCGGCACAGTGCTGAGCTACGTCAGCAGCGCGCAGCAAGTGTTCGTCGACGTGTACGGCTTGGGCGAGCGCTTCCCGTTCGCTTTCGCGGCGACGGCGGCCATGATCGCCGTTGCCTCGGTGACCAACGCCATGCTGGTGGAGAAGCACGGCATGCGGCGGCTGTCGCATGTGTCGCTCGCGGGATTCATCGTGATTTCGGCACTGCTCGTGGCGCTGCAACTGGCGGGATGGACGAGCTTCTGGCTGTTCATCGGGCTGATGATGCCGCTGTTTTTGTTGTTCGGGCTCATCGCGCCCAACTTCAACGCGTTATCGATGGAGCCGCAGGGTGACAATGCCGGCATGGCATCGTCGGTGGTCGGTTTCGTTTCGACCGGTGTCGGCGCGGTGGCCGGCGGGGTCATCGGGCATCTTTTCGACGGTACGGTGCTGCCGCTGGCGCTGGGTTTCCTTGTGCTTGGTATTCTGGCGTTTGTGGTGGTCGCATGGGTCGAGGGACGGCGCGGGCTGTTTCAATCGGGGCGCATTCCCGATCACCTGTGAGAGGGGGAGACGATGGGGGAGTCGGGCGAGCGGGATGACGTGCCACGCGCGGACAAGACCATCCGGGGCGAGGTTCTCGTCGAGAGCTGTCCTTCGCGGCCGATACTCGAGCACGTTGCGAGCCGTTGTGGCGTGCTCGTCCTTGTCGCGCTCGCCAGGGGCGTAAGTTGCTACAGCGAGCTGCAACAGAAGATCGGCGGCAGCGAGCGGGTGCTTGCGCAGGCGCTGGCGCGGCTGGAGGCCAACGGCTTGATCCTTCAGGCGGGCGCTGCGCCGGAGATCGAATACCGTCTGACGCCCTTAGGGGAAGAACTGGCACCCAACGTCGAGGCGCTCGCCGAGTGGGTCGAGACCAACCTGCAGCGCGTGCTCACCGCACAACACCAGTACGCACACCAGCGGTCGAAGAAGGGCGCGAAACACGCGGCCGATCCCGACGAGTCCGTCGACGATCAGGCCGCCGAGTAGCCCTTCGCGTCAGCCGTGGCTGACGGTGCGCGGGGCGACTTTCAGCTCGTCGATCAGCTTCTGGGTTTCGGCCGCGCGCGGCTTCGATAGGGGCGCCAGGATGCGGTACATCACCGGCGTCAGGAACAGCGTGAAGATCGTCGCGAGGCCGAGGCCGCCGATGATGATCCAGCCGAGGGCGAGGCGGGCCTCGGCGCCGGCGCCGGAAGCCCAGATGAGCGGCAGGGCGCCCAGCACCGCGGCGGCCATGGTCATCATGACGGGACGCAAGCGCGTGCGGCAGGCCTCGCGTATGGCTTCGTCAACGGTGGCGCCTTCGTCGCGGCGGATGTTGGCGAACTCGACAATCAGAATGCCGTTCTTGGCCATGACGCCGACCAGCAGGACCAATCCGATCTGGCTGTAGACATTGAGCGTGCCGCCCGAGAAGGCGATGGCGATTGCGGCGCAGGCCAACCCGAACGGCACCGTGAACATGATCACCAGTGCGCTGGTGAGGCTCTCAAACTGTGCGGCGAGAACGAGGAACACGACCAAGAATGCGATGGCGAAGACGAAGAGCGTGTTCTGCGTCGTCTCGGCGAGCGTCTTTGCCTCGCCGAGGAGCGTGATCGACATGTCCTTGTCGAGCACGGTCGGGGCGATCGCCTGCATCTTCTTCACTGCGTCGCCAAGCACCACGCCGTCGTTGAGGTTGGCGGTGATGCCGACGGAGCGCTGACGGTCCTCGCGGCCGAGGGTCGGCGCGATGGCGATCTCTTGGATAGTGACCAGCGAGGAGAGCGTGATGAAGCCGCCGTCGGCGGTCTTCACGAACAGGTTGCGCAGATCGGACGGGTCGTCGATGGGCCGGCCGCCGGCCTTCACCTGGATCTCGACGATGTCGTCCTCGATGAAGAGGTCGGCGGCCTTCTGGTAGTCGATCATCGCGTTGATGAGACTGGTGATGGTCTCGATGGGCACGCCGAGCTTGGTCGATGCCTCGCGGTTGATGCGCACGGAAAGTTGCGGCTGGGTGGTGTCGTAGTCGGTGCGGACGCTGC
>CALRVN010000297.1:0-5144 GCA_943371625.1 Hyphomicrobium sp. CS1GBMeth3 | reverse complement strand
CGCCCCAGATGTCCTCGCAGATCGGCACGCCGATACGTACGCCGCGGCAATTGATCGGCCCCGGCAGCGGCCCCGCCGCGAACACGCGCTTCTCGTCGAACACGCCGTAGTTCGGCAAATCGACCTTGAACCGCACCGCCTCGACGCGTCCGTTATCGATCAGCACCGCCGCATTGTAGACGTGCCCGTCTTCCGGCCAGATGCTCCCCGTCAACACCGCCGGCCCAGGACCGAGCGACGCCGCAAGCACCTCCACGCCCGCACGTGCCGCCGCCGCGAATGCCGGCTTGAGCACCAGATCCTCCGGCGGATAGCCGGTGACGAACAGCTCCGGAAAAACGATGAGGTCGGCGCCCTGCGCACCCGCCCGCGCGCGCATCTCGCGCAGCTTCGTGATGTTGCCGTCGATGTCGCCGACAATGGGATTGGCCTGGGCCAGCGCGATTTTAAGGGTGGTCGTCACGGCATCCGTTCGGGGAGAACTCATGGATGCATGATTTAGGGCCGCACACCCGCCGGGTCCAGCGGCAACCCGCCACGTGATTTACCGCTCGCTAGACTCAAACGCTGGCGCCTATGCGTATCAATTGTCCCCCTCCCCCTGGCGGGGAGGGGTGAGGGGTGGGGGAACGGGCCGCGGCGAACGGCTTGCTCAACCCCGCAGGCGCAACTGGCCGGTGGTGCGCATTGTTCGTGTCGGCGCGAGCGTCTAAAGCTTGCAGCTCCCTTCTAGGTCTGGCCCACCGTGCTGTCCCTCATCACCATCGTCGCCCCGATCTTCGCGCTGATCCTGTGCGGCTACCTCGCCCGACGCTGGGATTCCATCGGCCCGACCGCCGTCTCCGAACTCAACAAGTTTGTCGTCTACCTCGCCCTGCCCGCCCTACTGTTCGACGCCATGGCGAACGCCAGTTGGCACGACCTCTGGCAGCCCGGCTTCGTCGCCGCTTTCGGGCTAGCCTGCGGCATCGTCTTCTACGCCACGGTCGGCGCCAGCCTCATCATCGGCCGCCCGCTCTCGATGGCCGGCATCGACGGCCTGCTCGGCTCCTACGCCAACACCGCCTACATGGGCTTTCCGCTCTTCCTGACGCTGTACGGCCAGGAAGGCATGGTGCCCGTGACGATCGCTTCGATCCTCACCGTCTGCGTGCTCTTCGCTTCAGCGATTGTCGTGGCCGAGGCCGGAAGCCACGACGAGCCCCATCCCGTCCGGCTCGCGCGCAAAGTCGGTGGCGCGCTGGCGCGAAATCCGATCATCATCGCGCCGCTGGCCGGCGTGCTCTACAACGCCAGCGGTCTCCCCATCCCCGCCGCGCTCGAGACCTTCCTAAAGCTGCTCGGCGGAGCCGCGAGCCCGGCTGCGCTCGTCGTCATCGGGCTTTTCCTTGCCGGTCCGAAGCCCGTCTCGACCAAGGAGGCCTGGACCGCCACCGCGCTCGCCGCGGTCAAGCTGCTCGTTCACTCGGCACTCGCCTGGGGCCTCGCGATCTTGTTATCGGTGCCGCCGCGGCTCGCCGTCATGGCCGCGCTGCTCGCCGCGCTGCCGACCGGAACCGGCCCTTTCATGCTCGCCGAGCTTTACAAGCAGCCCGCCGCCGTCACCTCGGCCGTCATCCTGATCTCGACCCTTGGCTCGTTGCTCACGCTACCGCTCGTCATGTGGCTCCTCGGCGTCCACGTCGCCCCCACCCTGAACTCATGCGAGACTGCGCACATCACCTTCTCCCTCCCCCTTGACGGGGGAGGGTTGGGGAGGGGTGGTGCACCACCTCCGACGCGCATAACCCCTCACCCGGATTCGATCTTCGATCGCATCCGACCTCTCCCCCTGGGAGAGGTTAAGTGGTGCGCCACGACCGGGTTGAACTAGCCTCTCCCCGTCATGGCGAAGCTGTGCACTAAATGGACAGGAGAGGCCGACGCGAAATGCGCAGCATGAGCGGCGGGTGAGGGGGCACTGCACTGCTTTGCGCACGGGAGCTACCCCCACACGCGGCCCGAGCGCGGCGTGTCGATCTGATAGTCCGTCGCCTTGGCGTCAAAGAAGCTGGCCCCGAACGTACGCGCCTGCTCCAGCGGCTCGCCCGGATCGCGCGCGACCTCTCCCCGCGCATTGCCGTGCCCGTGCACCACGCCGACGAACGTCGACCGCGTATAGCGGCAATACTCCTGCACCTGATGCACGATCCCCGCACCGACGGTCGGAAACGTCTCCTCCGATGCCAGCGCCAGCCCGACGCGCTTGTCCTTGAGCGCGCCGACGACACCGTCTGACTGCGGATAGGACGCGGCGACATAGCAGAACATGCGATCGAAGAACGCCTTCGCCTGCGCCGACATGCCGTACCAGTAGACCGGCGTCGCCAGGATCAGCCCCTGCGCCGGCAGCAGCCTGTCGAGGAACACATCGCGAAATCCGTCCTCGATGCTGCATTCTCCGTCCGGGCGTCGACACGTCCGGCAGTCGCGCAAGAAGCCCGACACCGCCGCGTCGGCGAACACCACCTCCACCGCATGCCCCGACGTTTCGAGCCCTTTCGCCATCGCCCGGGCGAGCGCCGCCGAATTGCCATCCCGCCGCGCGCTGCCGCACACGATTAAAGCGTCCATCGCCGGTCTCCTCTTTGCGACGAGAGCATGCTGCGCTACATCACCAGATGGCAAGTACACACCTTTTGGTGCCTATGGAGCGACGATGGCGAAGCCTGGAAAACCGCGTCCGAGCGTTTTCGACGAGACGTGCTCCGCGCGCGACGCGCTCGAGCTGATCGCCGGAAAATGGCCGATGCTGATCCTCACCGCGCTCGCCGACGGACCTATGCGCAACGGCGCCCTGCTCCGCCGCGTCGGCGGCGTCTCGCAGAAGATGCTCACCCAGACCCTGCGCGAGCTGGAGCGCAATGGCCTCATCGTGCGCGAGGATCGCGCAACCGTGCCGCCGCATGTCGAATATCGCCTGAGTGCAGTCGGGCGCACGCTATCCGGCGCCCTGGTCGAACTGGATCGCTGGGCCGAGCGCAGCTTCCCCGCGCTCGATGCCGCCCGCGCCCGCTTCGACGCCGCCAACCGCCGCCGCTAGCTTAGCCGACCGCGGTGATCGAGCCGGACCGCGCGCCTGGTATCCCGAGGCGTGGAAACTGGTCTAGCTCAAGATCGCGCCCAGTTGATTATCCACAGCAATTTTAAGTTGAGCTCGTTGGGTTGCCAAAGTTCTTTGCTTATATGGGTTCACGGTTTGTGCGAGGGTGGACGTAAATGATCACTCACGAAGATGTGGCTGCGCTGGCCGGTCTGGGACGCGAGCAGAAGTTTTGTATGATCGAGCAATTGGCTCGCAAGCGGTTGGCCGAGGCACGCCAACACGCCGAAGAAATGTCGAGCTTCCACCATGTCGAACCACAGTACAGCGAGCACGATTACGCCGTAGAAGTTTCAGCGGCGGCGCTCGAGTTTGGCATCGAAGAGCTTGCCGACTTCGAACTGCCATGGCCAACGGATGAGACTGCCGAAAAGATTTGCCGCATGTACAGGGCCCGAGCCACTCAGGCTTCGCAGCGTCTACTATTCAGGCATGGCACCAAGAGCGCGACCGTCGCCTTGGACACTGGCACAAAAGAGAAGATCAGCCATTGGCTCAGGCAAATGCGGGAAGCCGTGCAAGCCGCGGATGTCTCCGCCGAAAAGAAGGACCGGCTATTCGCCCTCATCAACGATTTGCAAGCCGAAGTTGATCGCGATCGCACGCCAGTGCATGCGGCCGGAGAACTTTGGGCCACGATTTGCACTTACATGGGCGAAGGCACAAGAAAGGCCCTCGATCCAGTTACACCTTATGTCGAGCGCATCTGCGGCGCGCTCGGACTGGCAAAGGTAAGTGCAGATGCGCAACCTAAAGTGCTGCCGCCGGCACGCGAAGCCAAGCGTATCGAGGGGCCGAAAGAGAAGACCGGCAAGCAGGGAAACGGTGTGAACACGACACTAGACGACGAGATTCCCTTTTGACGATCGCAGGAATGCAAGGCTAACACCTTCGTAGCAGTAGGTGAGGAAGACTCCAGCTAACCCACCGCCGTGATCGGAGCCGGGCCGCGACCTGCGTCCTCGCGCTCCTGCTTCAGCCTTTCGGCAATCAAGAAAGCCAGCTCCAGCGCTTGGTCGGCGTTGAGGCGCGGATCGCACAGCGTGTCGTAGCGATCCTTGAGCTGTGCTTCCGAGATATTCGCCGCAGCACCGCCGATGCACTCCGTGACCGGCGAGCCCGTCATCTCGACGTGGATGCCCCCGGCATACGTGCCTTCCGCGCGGTGCACGTCGAAGAACGCCTCGGCTTCCTTGAGGATGCGGTCGAACGGCCGCGTCTTGAAGCCGTTTGCCGTGCTGATGGTGTTGCCGTGCATCGGATCGCACGACCACAGCACGACGCGGCCGTCGCGCTTCACGGCCCGCACCAGTGCCGGGAGGTGCTTCTCGACCTTGTCGGAGCCGAAGCGGCAGATCAGCGTCAGGCGGCCGGGCTCGTCCGTCGGATTGAGGATGTCGATAAGGCGCAACAGGCCGTCGGCATCGAGCGACGGCCCGACCTTGACGCCCACGGGGTTGCGGACGCCGCGCAGGAACTCGATGTGTGCGTGATCGGGCTGGCGCGTGCGATCGCCGATCCACAGCATGTGTCCCGACGTGGCATAGGGCGCCTGCGTGCCGCCGGCCTCGTCGCGACGCACCAGCGCCTGTTCATAGCCGAGCAGCAGCGCCTCGTGGCTGGTGTAGAACGTGGTGCGGCCCAGCGCCGGCACCGTCTGCTCGGTGATGCCGCACGAGCGCATGAACTGCAGCGCCGTCTGGATCTGCTCGCCCATCTCCCGGTACTTCTTGCCGAACGGGCTCTTGTTCTCGAAGTCGAGGAGCCAGCGCAGCACGTTGTCGAGGCTGGCGTAGCCACCCTCGGAGAACGCGCGCAAAAGGTTGAGCGTCGCCGCCGACTGCCGATAGGCCTCGAGCTGGCGATGCGGATCGGGGATGCGCTCGACGTCGGTGAAGCCAGGGCCGTTGATGATGTCGCCGCGGTAGCTCGGCAGCTCGATGCCGTCCCGCTTCTCGGTCGGCGAGGAGCGCGGCTTCGCGAACTGGCCGGCGACACGGCC
>CALRVN010000296.1:0-5166 GCA_943371625.1 Hyphomicrobium sp. CS1GBMeth3 | reverse complement strand
GGCGTGGCGCGAAGCTCCAAATGGGGAAACCGGCTCGGAAGGGCCGGACGGATCCGCGAGGGCGGGCGTATTTTGCCACGCACCAATAATCGTCACAGTGCGCGAATTCAAGCACAGGGGGCCGGAAAAGGGCGAGATCGGGAGCGGGCCGGTCTGCGAGCCGCGGGAGAGGCCTAGGCGGCCTGACTGAGGCCGGCGATATAGCTGCGGGCCACATCGGCCGCCTCTTCGATGCGATGCACGACCTCCCCGCGCGCGCCGGAATCCTGCAGGGAACGCAGGCGCTCAGCGCTCTCGGCGATGGTCGCCAAAGGCCAAGCGCCGACGGCGCGGGCCGACCCTTTGAGCGTATGGGCGGCCATGCCCCACTCCTTCTCGGAGGCGGCGTTCTTCAGGGCGGCGATGGTGATCGGGAGCTGGTCGGCGAAGAGGCCGAGGATTTCGAGCTCGAGCCCCGCATCGCCCATGGTGTAGCGGCGGAGGTGGGCAAGATCGAGCGGCGGCGCATCGTCCGATGAGGGGCCGGCGGCGCTGACGGTGGTCTCGGCGTTAGCTACTGACATCGCTGCTACTCTTGAACGCGTGCCGGAGGCGACTTGACCGGCGCCGGAGCGACTGTCCACACCCTGGGGCCCGAGGCCAACCCTCACACACAGCTAATAAATGGCCGTAAATTGCACCCCTCCAACTTGATCATTAACCTTCGGACGAATCGCATGCCTCGGGTGACCGGGTGACGGGGCGCCGAATCCTTTCTTTCGCCCCAAAATGCGGCCAAGCGTTGGGAGACGGGTGGATTGGCTTTTCTGGTGGCGGCTGCTGGGGTTGGCTTCGTTTCGCGGGGCCTGATGCTGCTTCCTGAATCGCCGCGGACTTCCCGTTCGATCGCGTGCTCTTTTTTGAACCGATGAGGAGCGCGTCAGGCATGGACGGGGCAATGGCGCAAGATAACAACCAGCTCGACGCGCACGAGGACAACATCCGTCCCGATCCGGCACTGCCGCCGCCGGGCACGGATGGATCGTTGCTCCTCGATGCGCTGGACAGCAAAGAGCCGGTATTCTCGCACGCCCAACCTCCGCCGCTGATGCCGCCGCCGCTGCCAAAGACCGTCACTGACTTTATTCCCTCCGTTCCGCCACCTGCGCCTACGGCCGCTGCTACTGCCGCTGCGGTAGACTTCATTCCGGCCGTTCCGGATCTTCCCTCTGCGCCCGCAATTCCTTCCATCTCCGAAATGCCGGAGATGCCAGCTTTCACAGACGACGCGCCTCCGGAGCTGCCCGAAGACGAGCGGGCGCTGCTCGATCAGCCGGCGGCCGAAGATGATGACGCTGACGGCGAGACACCACGCCGGCGCATGGCGCGTCGCCGCCCCGCCGGTCCGTCACGCAACCGAATTGCAGCGAATGACGATGGCCCCAGCATCGGCGGCCTGATCTTCGCCCTGCAGCAGAAGCCGTCTAACGCACCATTCAGGTACGCGGCCATCGCCAGCGCCGTCTGGGTGGCCGTCGGCGCCGCGTTCGCCGCCGCCTCGCTGAGCAGCGACGCCTCCGGCGTAAGCTGGCTGGGCGTCCTGGCGCGGCCTTCGACGTTCCTCACCCTCGCCGCCATCATCGTGCCGGTCGGCCTGTTGTGGCTGATGGCGCTGCTTGCGTGGCGCACGGAAGAGCTGCGGCTTAGGTCATCGACGATGACTGAGGTCGCCATTCGCCTTGCCGAGCCCGACCGCCTCGCGGAGCAGAACGCCGCCTCGCTGGGGCAGGCCGTGCGGCGCCAGGTCGGGTTCATGAACGATGCCGTCTCGCGTGCCCTCGGGCGTGCGGGCGAGCTGGAAGCGATGGTGCACAACGAGGTCTCGGTGCTCGAGCGGTCCTATGAGGACAACGAGCGCAAGATCCGCGGCCTCATCTCGGAGCTTTCTGGCGAGCGGCACGCGCTGGTCAACACGTCCGACCGGGTCAGCGAAAGCCTGATGCGCCTCGGCAGCGAAATCCCGTCGTTGATCGAGAAGCTGTCGGACCAGCAGGTGAAGCTGGCGAAGGTCATCGAAGGCGCCGGCGAAAACCTCACCATGCTGGAGACGTCGCTGGCGACGAGCGTCGGCAACCTCGAATCCTCCGTCGGTGGCCGCACCGAGCAGCTGCAGAACGTGCTCGAGAACTACACCACGGCGCTCGGCAGCGCTCTCGGCAGCCGCGCCGATCAGTTGCAAACGACGTTCGACAGCCAGCTGCTGCAGCTCGACTCCTCGCTCGCCAATCGCACAGAGAACCTGCAGACGGTATTCGAAGAGTATGCGCGCGCCCTCGACGCAGCGCTGGCGAACCGCGCTCAGGCGCTTGACTACCAGCTTGTCGAGCGCACGCGCTCGCTCGACGACGCGTTCGGCGAGCGGCTGCGGCTGTTCGATGAATCCATCATGCGTTCGACGCAGGCGATCGACACCGCCGTCGTCGACAAGACGCAGGCGCTCACCACCGCGCTCGACGCGCACGCCGTCAGCTTCCGCGAAACGATCGGCAAGCAGGCTGCCGATCTCGACGACGCACTGATGCACGGCATCAACTCTGTGCGACGCGCTTCGGAGAATATCTCGCGGCAGTCGATCAAGGCGATGGAAGGCCTCGCCAACCAGTCGGAGCTGCTGAAGAACATCTCGGAGAACCTGCTTACTCAGATCGGCGGCATCACTGGCCGGTTCGAGAACCAGGGTACGCAAATCATGAAGGCGGCGAACGCGCTGGAGACCGCCAACTTCAAGATCGACAAGACATTGCAGAACCGCCACGTCGAGCTGTCGCAGACACTAGATCGCCTCTCGGGCAAGGCGGACGAGTTCTCGAGCTTCGTCGGCGATTACTCTTCGTCGATCGCCGGCTCGCTGACAGATGCCGACAAACGTGCACGCAGCGAACTGGAGCGCATGCGCGCCTCGGCCGCCGCGGAGAGCGAGCGGACACTGGAAGACCTGCGCAGCCGTCTCAACGTCGTGTCGACCGCGGTGACGAGCGAACTCGGCTCGCTGACCAATCGCTTCACTGAGACGTCGGAGGAGATGCGCCAGCAGGCCTCGCGCACGGCCTCCGACATCGCTGCCGAGCAGGCACGCCTGCGCAGCGACATGGAGCGCATCCCGACCACCGCGCAGGAAAGCTCCGAAGGCATGCGCCGCGCGCTGCACGACCAGATCAAGGCGCTCGACCAGCTGTCGCAGCTCGCCTCCCGCACGGCGGTGCAGCGCGACGTTGTTCCGCCGCCGTCGCCGCTGCACTCCGAAACGATTGCGCCTTCTGCTCCGCCGCCGCGTCGCCAGGCGCCGCCGGATCAGTCGCGGTCCATTACATCACTTTCCTCGACGATCGCGCAGGAGCTTGGCAATCGCCAGCGTCAGCGCGGGGCGGCGGCTGCGCCCGACGGACGCGAGGGCTGGTCGCTCGGCGATCTTCTCGCGAGAGCTTCGCTCGACGAGGATAACCACGGCCAGGGCGGAGCGCGCCAAGCTGGCGGCTTCAATCTCGATCTCGAAGCCATCGCACGCGCGCTCGATCCGGCAACGGCAGCGGCGATCTGGGCGCGTATCCGCTCGGGCCAGCGCGGCGTCATGGTGCGCAGCATCTACGGCAACGACGGGCGAGCGCTGTTCGACGACGTGAGCCATCGCTGCCGCGCAGACGGCGAGATGGCGCGCACGGTCGGGCGGTATCTCAGCGATTTCGAGCGCATCGTCGCGGACACGGACGTGCGCGATCCGAGCGGGCGGATGTCGCAGGGCCAGCTCGTCTCCGACACCGGCCGCGTCTATCTCTTCCTCGCCCACGCTGCCGGCCGTCTCGGCTGAGCTAGCCAATGACCGAGCCGGTCGCAGCGCATCTCGTCGAGGCTCGCGCCGAGGCATGGCCGCTGGCCAAGCCGTTCGTCATCGCGCGCGGCGCCAAGACGGAGGCGCATGTAATCGTTGCCGAGGTTGCGGCGGGTGATCATGTCGGCCGCGGCGAGGCCGTCCCCTATTCACGCTATGGCGAGACCGTCGAAGAGGCGGTGGCGGCGTTGCGCAGTCTTTCCGGACCGCTGTCGCGTGCCGCTTTGGCGAGCCAGCTCCCGGCGGGCACGGCGCGCAACGCGCTCGATTGCGCGCTGTGGGATCTGGAGGCCAAGCTGGCGGGAAAGCGCGCCTATGAACTCGCCGGACTGTCCGCCCCGCGCGCGGCGATGACCTGCTACACGCTGAGCCTTGGCGCGCCCGAGCAGATGGCCGCAGATGCCAAGGCGGTCCCACACCTGAAACTGCTGAAACTGAAGCTCGGCGGCGACGGCGACGATACGCGGATGGCGGCGGTGCGTGCGGCGCGCGCGGACGCTCGGCTGGTCGCCGATGCCAACGAGGCGTGGCGCCCCGAGCAGCTCTTGCCTTTCCTTGCGGCTGCCGCGGCGGCCGGCGTCGAGCTGATCGAGCAGCCGTTGCCGGCTGGGGCCGACGACGCGTTGGTCGGCGTGGCGCGCCCCGTACCGATCTGCGCCGACGAGAGCGCCCACACGAGCGCCGACCTGGCAGCGCTCAAAGACCGTTACGACGCAGTCAACATCAAACTCGACAAGACGGGCGGCCTCACCGAGGGACTGGCGATGGCGCAGGCGGCCAAGGCGCAGGGCTTCAGAATCATGGTGGGCTCGATGGTGGCGACGTCGCTCGCCGCTGCGCCGGCGATGCTGCTTTCGGGGTTCGCCGACTGGGTCGATCTCGACGGGCCGTTGCTACTGGCCCGCGATCGCAAGCCGCCGCTCGACATCGTCGACGGATGGATCAGCCCGCCGACGCCGGAGTTGTGGGGCTAATACCGAGAGGTCGCGAGTTGCACTCGACTCCTTCTCCCTCCCCCTCGATGGGGGAGGGCGGGTTGGGGGTGGTGCACCACCTCGAATGTCATGGCCCCCCCTCCCCTAACCCACCCCCGCAAGGGGGGAGGGAGTGAGCCTAGTGACGAGGGCTAAGGGTCATCACTCCAAAGCAGGCGGCCGTCCCAGCCGCGCAACAGCGTGATTCCGGCGCCGAGGCCCAGCGCCGCGACGACCGTGGGGACGAGGAATACGAAGCCACCAATGGCTCCATAGAGCGCCCCCGAAATCAGCCCGACGATGCCGAGCATGAGCCCGGCGGCGATG
>CALRVN010000295.1:0-5171 GCA_943371625.1 Hyphomicrobium sp. CS1GBMeth3 | reverse complement strand
CGTGTTGTGAACCTCGTAGACGAGCGCGGCGATGCGACCATCGCGGCGGTGACAGAAATAGACGCTGAGCGGATTGAACGCGTAGCCCATCACGCGCGGCATGCAGAGCAGGCGGATTGGACCGCCATCGAACGCGACGCCGGCCTCCTCGAGGCAGCGCTCGATCTGCTCCCGGAGCGTCGCCGGCTCGTGGCCGTAATCGCGCTCGAAGAACGAGAACAGATTGAACCTCTCGAGCGAAAACCAACGCAGGCGACCCGCCAGCCGTGGCAGCTCGTCGAGGTCGAGCAGCAGCCACCACGCTCGATAGCGGAAATGATGCCGTCGCGGATGCACCCGCCGGTGCATCACCCAGCCGCAATAGATGTAGGAGGCGCCGCTCATGAATATTCCATACGCCGCGCTGCTGCCGGCAGTTTCGTCCGGCAGATGCGGTCGGACTCGCCTTTGACCGTCCACGGGCGTCGCACGCCGCCCAGATCCTCGGCCACGGCAAGACCCGCTTGCAAACCGTCCTCGTGAAAGCCTGCACCGAAATACGCGCCGCAGAACCACGTGTTGCGTCGCCCCTGCAGTGACCACAGCTGCCGTTGCGCCGCGGCCGCGGCGGTGTCGAATACCGGATGTGAAAAGAGTTCTTCGCGCATGGCGCCACGCGGCGTGCCGGCAGGATTGAGCGTTACAAACAGTGGCTTGTCTTCGGGAAGCTTCTGAAGCCGGTTCATCCAGTAGGTGACTTGGGCACCCTCGACCTGAGTGTCGCGCCCATCCACGTAGTTCCAGCTCGACCAGACCGCGCGGCGCCGCGGCATCAGACGCGGGTCGGAGTGCAACACGGCGCGGTTCCGGGTGTAGCGAAACGCACCGAGGAGCCGCCGTTCTTCGCCGTCGGCATCGGCCAACATCGACAGAGCCTCATCGGCATGCGTCGCGATGATGACGTGATCGAAGGCTGCAGTTTGCCCATGTGCATCGGTGACCGTCACACCGCCGGCGCTACGCACGACCCGCACGATCGGAGTATTGGCATTGATCGCGGTAGGGAACGCACGCGAAAGTGCCGTCGTGTACGTTCGGCTGCCACCGATCACCGTGCGCCATTGCGGACGATCACTCAGTTTGAGCAGGCCGTGATTGTCGAAAAAACGAATGAACGACCGCGCCGAACAATCGAGCATGGTTCCGACCGGTACAGACCATATCGCCGCCGCCATCGGCAGCAGGTGATCGTCGCGAAAGTGGCTGCCATAACCGTTGCGGTCGAGAAAGCCGCGCAGCGTCTCCTCGTCGTCTCTGACCTGCTGCGGAGCATCCCGGTAGAAGCGACGCAGATCGACAAGCATCCGCCAAAACGACGGATTGATCGTATTGCGGCGCTGAGCGAAAAGGCGGTTGAGGTCGGTTCCCGCGTACTCAAGGGAGCCCCCCCGGCGCGATACCGCAAACGACATCTCAGCAGGCCACGTTGCAATCGAGAGATGCTCGAAGAGAGCGGTGAGGTTGGGATAGTTGGGAGGGTTGTAGACGATGAAGCCCATGTCGACAGGCAAAGTACCACCCGCAGTGGGCGCATCGACGGTATGACAGTGTCCCCCGATGCGCGGCTCTCGCTCGAACACTGTCACGGCGTGGCCGCGACTGAGTAGCCAGGCCGCCGAAAGACCGGAGACCCCGGTGCCGATGACGGCTATGCGCAATCCCTGTCCGCGGTCGCCTGCCATGCCACCTCTAGCTCGCGCCAATTCAGGCTACAGAAGGTCAAACGACCGGAGTCAGCCCTTGGATCACTCACCGCGGTGATCCAACGGCGCCTCGGGCACGTTATTCTCCCTATGCGCGCAGAATGGACGCTAGATTGCCGTGTATCGGTAGGGTCGGCACACGTGGACCGCCATCAGACGGCCGCGACGAGCGTCGACAGGAAACTGCAGCCGGCAATGGACACCGACAAGAACCAGATCATGGCGTCCGCCGGAGATTTCGCCGGGTTGATCGATGCTGTTGCCCGCACGCGCGACCGTGGTGCGTTCGTGCAGCTCTACCAGCAGTTCGCCCCGCGCGTAAAAGCGCTCATGCTGCGCATGGGAGCATCTCCCGAGCACGCCGATGAAATCGCCCAGGAATGCCTGCTCAGCGTCTGGCGCAAGGCGCACCTCTTCGACCCACAGGGCGCAAGCGCGTCAGGCTGGATATTCCGCATCGCCCGCAATTTGCACATCGATGCGCTGCGGCGAGCCCGACGTGCCGAAGCAGTGCCGGAGGACACCGAGGTGGCGTCGCCGGAAGTGGAGAGACCGGATTCGCTCGTGGCGGCAGCACAGATTGGGGCTCGCGTACGCGCCGCTGTCGCGCGGCTTACGCCGGAACAGCTGACCGTCATCACGCTATCGTTCCTCGAAAGTCGCCCCCACGCAGAGATCGCCGACACCCTGCAGCTACCCCTCGGGACTGTGAAATCACGCATCCGCCTTGCCGTGAAACGGCTACGCGAGCTTCTGGACGAGGTCGCATGAGCACGACACACCATCCGACCGATGAAACGCTGGCTCAATTCCTAGACGGCTCGCTAGACGAAGCGCGCCGTGTAGTCGTCGCCGCTCATTTGGAGTTCTGCACGTCGTGCCGTCTGCTGGCGTCGGCCGTCGACGAGCTGGGCGGAACACACTTGCAGCAGTTACCACCGGCACCTCTCGAAGAGACTGCACTGAAGCAAATTCTCACGCGGCTCGACGCACCGCTGCATGAGGCTCACGCTGGCACCAAGCCCGACGATCTCGAATTGTCCAAGGCCGTAGAGGCCTTGGCACCATACGAGCTTGGCTCATGGCGGTGGATTGGACCCGGCGTGCGCTGGCGCGCGGTGAATTTGCCCGCAGGCTCGAGTGGGTCGCGCCTGTTTCTTCTCAAAGCCGCGCCAGGCACACGTCTGCCGCACCACGCACATGTGGGAACCGAGCTCACCGTCATCCTGAAAGGCGCGTTCCGGCATGCCGGCGGGCGCTTCGGTGTCGGCGATTGCGATGATGCCGATGAGACCGTTGAGCATCTACCGATCGTCGAGGAGGGCGAGGAGTGCATCTGCCTCGTCGCGATGCAGGGGCACATCCGCCTCCTCAGTTTCGTCGGGCGTCTAATTCAACCGTTTGTGCGGATGTGAGGCGAGCTTGACCGGAAGCGCGTTGATCATTGCCGTAGTACTGATGTCGCTGGCGCTGTCCATCGTAATGGCCGCGGCGTGGGCAGTGCAGCAGCGCACCGGCAACTCCGGCTGGGTCGACACGGTCTGGACGTTCGGCCTCGCCGCCGTCGGCATCGCGGCGGCAATGTCACCATTGGCGAGCGGCGCTTCGGAGCAGCGACAGATGCTTGTTGCAGTGTTTCTCACCGCATGGGCGGCGCGCCTCGGCGGCCACATCGCCATACGGACAATGCACATCACCGATGATCCGCGCTATGCCGCGCTGATCCGCGGCTGGGGTGGCGACGCACGTCGGCAGATGTTCTGGTTGCTGCAGAAGCAGGCGCTCGTCAGTATACCACTCGCCACCTCGGTATTCCTTGCCGCGCACAATCCCTCGCTCACATGGCGGTTGCAGGATTGGCTCGCCGTTGTTGTGATGCTCGTATCTCTCTCGGGAGAGGCGATGGCCGACTGGCAACTGCGCCGTTTCGCGCGTGAAAGCAAAAGGCGCGACACGGTGTGCGACACCGGCCTGTGGCGCTATTCGCGGCATCCGAACTACTTTTTCGAGTGGCTGGGCTGGAACGCTTATCCGCTGCTCGCCATCGATTTCGGCGGCGGCTACGCGTTTGGCTACCTCGCGCTGGCGGGCCCCGTGTGCATCTACTGGCTGCTCGTTCACGTATCCGGAATCCCACCGCTCGAGGCCCACATGCTGGCATCACGAGGTGACGCGTATCGCGCATACCAGGACAGGACGAACGCGTTCTTTCCCGGAGCACCGCGGCTTAAGGGGAGCGCTGCATGAGCCTAGCGACGTTTGCAGCAAGCGCAGCTGAGCGTATGCCGCTGCCCGACCCCATTACCCGCGCGGGCATCTACGCGCTGGTCGAGCGAACCCGGCGCGCGTTGGCTGGCGCAGATGGCGACACAGCCCGTCGCTTTGCCGACGAAATGCAAGCGTACCCGATTGCCGTCGCGACTGCCGACGCCAACGCGCAACACTACGAGGTGCCGGCGGCCTTCTTCGATCTCGTACTGGGACCACAGCGTAAATACTCGTGCTGCCTGTTCCCAGATGCCGCTACCACCCTGGCGCAGGCCGAAGAGCTGGCGCTGGCAGCTACTGCGCAGCGGGCCGACTTGCGTGACGGGCAGACGATCCTCGAACTCGGTTGTGGCTGGGGCTCGCTGTCGCTGTGGATGGCCGCAGCATTCCCGGCGGCGCGGATCCTGGCGGTGTCGAACTCGAGATCGCAGCGGGCGCACATCGAGCGGCTCGCGCAGGAGCGCGGTCTGCATAACATCGAGGTCGTCACGGCTGACGTGAGCTCTTTCGCCGCCGACCGCACATTCGATCGCGTCATCTCCGTCGAGATGTTTGAGCACATGGCAAACTGGGCCGCGCTGCTGGATAACATCAATACGTGGCTGAAGCCGGATGGGCGCCTCTTCGTACACGTATTCGCCCATCGCAGTGCGCCCTATCGCTTCGACCATACCGATCCGTCCGACTGGATCGCGCAGCATTTCTTCACCGGCGGACTGATGCCCAGCCGACTGCTGATGTACGAGTTTGGCGAGCAGTTCGAAGTCGACGCCGAGTGGTGGTGGAGCGGATGCCACTACGCCCGCACCGCCGATGCGTGGTTGGCAAATCTCGACCGGAATGCAGCCGCTGTCCGGCGCGTGCTTACCCCGGTTTACGGACCCGAGACCGGCCTCTGGATGCGCCGCTGGCGGCTGTTCTTCATGGCTACGTCGGGATTGTTCGGCCATGCCGATGGGACTGAATGGGGCGTGGCACACTATCTGCTGAAGCCGGTCCGTCGCCGGAAACGTACGGCACTACAGTGGTCACGATCGCCGCCACGAGCCCAGAAGCGACTATCCCGTAAACGACGTCGATGAGGGTGATCTGCAAAGTCCAGTTGCGGATGGTGGCGAAGTTGGTCAGCTCATAAGTGCCGTAGGCGAACAGACCGAGCAG
>CALRVN010000294.1:0-5173 GCA_943371625.1 Hyphomicrobium sp. CS1GBMeth3 | reverse complement strand
GAGTCGCCTCGCTCCCGAGCCCTCCGCGCTGGTTTGGAAAATCTCGCCCTCGGCCCCGGATCGCGCTGAGTCGGCTTGAAGGGATTTTCCTTCTCACGGCCGAAGGGGCTCCCGGACACCCCTTGTCCGTCACCGTGAGAGGCCACCCACGCGCCCGGCGGCTTGGTCTTGACCGGAGCGCGTCACAAACCGCGCTGCAGCATGATTGAATTGCGCGTCGTTCGTGTAGCGCTGGACATCGAGGTAGTGGCGCTCTGCAATCGCACCAAGACCTTCGGAGACGGCGGTCAGGAGATCGGGGGCGATAGCCAGGCCGTCGTAGTTCTCAACCGCATGCACCCGATGACCGAGCGGCGTCAGGCGATCCGCAACCGCACGCCCAATCGCCTCGAGGTCTTCCTTCGATGAGACCGACATCAAACCCAAGTCGGCGAGAAAAAGGTTGCGCGCGGCATCGTACGTGAAGCGCTCGGCTAGCGGCCTGCGCAGGAGGTCACCTCGCAGGTTCATCGGCTCCGCCGCAAAGATGCGCGCGTCCATCAGCGCGGGGTCTCTGCGCACGACCGACTTGAAGTCCATCAAGGCGAGGATATCGCGCTCGATATCGATGTCCGGTGCGACCTCGACCAGTTCGAGGCCGTCGGGGGCGAGGCGGAAAACGCACCGCTCCGTGATGTAAAGTACGTCGCGGGCATCGGTGCGTGCGTGCGCGCCGCTGAACGTGATGGACTGGACCTGATCCACGAATTTGCGAACGGGACCGGTGCAGATGATGCCGGGAACGTGGGTCAGGGCCGCGACGCGCGGCCGTCCGGCTGTGAAAGTTCCGACGTAGACGACACGTCGGGCGTTCTGAGAAATGTTGATGAAGCCGCCAGCTCCCGGCAACTTCGCGCCGAACTTGCTGACATTGACGTTTCCGTGGCGGTCGGCTTCCGCCAGCCCGAGGAAGGCAGCGTCGATCCCGCCGCCGTCGTAGTAGTCGAACTGGTACGGCTGGTCGATCACGGCCGCCATGTTCAGCGCGGCTCCAAAGCTTAGGCCTCCTGCCGGCACACCGCCGATGATGCCGGGCTCGGACGTCAGCGTCACGAGTTCGGCGATGCGCTCCTCTGCTGCGACCTTGGCTATGCCTTCGGGCATTCCGATGCCGAGATTGACCACACTGTTTGGCCGCAGCTCCAGCGCGGCCCGGCGCGCAATGATCTTTCGCTCATTCAGCGGCATTGGCGGTAAGGAATTTATTCGAACGCGAGTCTCACCACTGAGGCCCGGATCGTACGGAGTACCAAACGTCTGCCAATGGTTCTCCGGCTCGGCGACAACAAGGCAGTCGACAAGGACGCCCGGGACCTTGACTTGGCGCGGGTTGAGGCTGCCGCGCGCGCCGACGCGTTCAACCTGCGCGATGACGACGCCACCGGAATTGCGCGTCGCCATGGCGATCGCCAGAACCTCGACCGTCAGAGCCTCTCTCTCCATGGTCAGATTGCCATCCGGATCCCCGGTGGTGGCGCGGATGAAGCAGGCGTTGATCGGGAGAGACTTGAAGAAAAGGCACTCCTGGCCGCCGACCGCAACGACCTCGACAAGGTCTTCGGTCGTGCGGGAGTTCAGCTTGCCGCCGCCGAGGCGCGGGTCGGCGTAAGTTCCGATGCCTATCGTGGTGAGGTGGCCGGGACGCTTTGCGGCGATGTCCCGGAAAAGCTGTGACACGACACCCTGCGGTGGATTGTAGGCCTCGATGGCGTTGGCTCTCGCCAGCCCCTGCAGCTTGGGCACAGCGCCCCAATGGCCGCCGATCACTCGGGCGAGGAGGCCTGGATGCGCCAGCCGGTTCAGGCCGCGAGTTTTGAAGTCGCCCTGCGATGATCCAAAGATGAGTGTGAGGTCGCGGGGATGGCCCGCTTGCGATCCCGCCGCCGGGCCAGCGTCCAGGAAGCGGGCCTCCAGCGCAGCGATGAGTTCCTCGGCGACACCCGTTCCGACAAATCCACCCGTTGCGAGGGTGTCGCCATCGCGGATGAGCCGAACCGCTTCTGCCGCAGAGACGACTTTGCCCTTGTCGACGTTCGACAAGAAGGACGCGCTTGGATGCATGATGATAGGCGACCTGATGCTCTTAGCGCTCGAGCGGCGCATCGCGCGGGCGAGGCTCCTGCCACTGAGATCAGTGACGGAGCAATGCTGCACACTCCAGCGCGACTTTGGCTGAAGGTCGCGGCGACGCCAACGAAGGAATATTGCTAACGACCTCACGCAATCTGACAGGCGCTCGGGTGGGGGAGGGAAAAAGCGTGCCGTCGGACGTGGCAACTTTGGCTCGGGTCGCGGGAAGTGTTCCCATGTCAGCGCTGGCACAGGTGGCATAGCCTTGCGCCACTTCGGCCTACTGTGCCGCCAATTACATCCGGAACGGAGCAACGATGAAACGTCGCGCGATCGCCCTCCTGCTCGCGGCAGTGCCGCTTATCGCCGTCGGTAGCCTGCACGCCGCCGAAGAGGGACCTGACCTTCCGCTGCGCAAGGCGGGGCTGTGGGAGCTGCAGACCGAAACCGACGAGGGCGCTGGTCCGCGCAAGCAGCAGCTGACCATGTGCATCGGCGAGGAGATGGAGCGAAACACCGTCGTTGCGAGCGGCAAGGAGAACAGGGCCAACTGCTCGAAATACGAGGTGAAGAAATCGGCGGACGCTACGGTCGTCGACGCGATATGCGCTTACGACCAGCGCCATGTCACGACACACACGGAGCTGGCGGGCGACTTCAAAACCACATTCCGCGTGAAGGTGGAGAGCTCCATTTCGGGCAACGCGTCGCGCGCGCAGGGCGGCCAGCCGATCAATATTCAGCGCAAGATCTTGCAAAGCGGAAAGTACATCGGCGAGAGCTGCGACGGGCTGCAAGCCGGTGAAGCCAGAAGCGCGAACGGCGCCACGGTGCAAGTGCAGTAGGCCGGCATGGCGGCGTCGGGAGCAGTATGCGCGGCGGTACTGCTGGCCGGCCTGGCTGCCGGCGCTGCCGGTGCGGGCGATTCGGACAATACCCCTCGCCTGCCGTGCGCCAAGGATGCAGTGCTTGTCTTAGACGCGTCTGGGTCGATGGCCGGTCCAGGATTCGGCGAAAAATCGACGACACGAATGGCGACCGCGCGGCAAGCCCTGGCCGAGGTGCTGCCGGAGGTGGCGCCGGTGCGCAACCTCGGCCTGATCGTGTTCGGTCCGGGGCCGCGCGCGCCCGGAGTTTGCGCCAGTATCGACTTGCGGCTGCCGGTAGCCGCCAACTCGGCCGAGCGCATCATGCAGGTGATCGACACGGTCCAGCCCTATGGACAGACGCCAATCGCGGCGTCTGTCGAGCGCGCCGCGGAGGTTCTGAACTATAGGAAGCGGCCGGCCGTCATCGTGCTCCTGACGGACGGAGAGGAGACGTGCGGGGGCAATCCATGTGCGCTCGCGGATTCGCTGAAGCGCGATGGCCTCGACACCACGGTGCATGTCATCGGCTACATGGTGAGCCACACCAGCGGCATACCCGGACCTTATCCGACCCGTTGCCTGCCGGAGCGGACGGGCGGAATGTTCGTCTCCGCCGAGACAAAGGACCAGCTCGTGTCGGCACTGCGCACGACTCTCGGCTGCGCCTACTCGAGCGGGCTAGAACGCAGGCCGGCGCGGGATGCACTGCAGGCCAGTCTCAGAAGCGAGATTCAGTCCAGGCCGAGATCCAGCTGCTTGGCTAGAGACGCGGCGCCGAATTTCGACACGCTCACGCCTAACAGGCGTATCCCCATCAACGGCGGATAGATCGATCGCACCAGCGAGACGCTGACCTCGCGCAGTTGTTCCGGGGTATCTACCGGTGCCGGCAAGGTACGGCTGCGCGTCATGATGCGAAAGTCCGCATACTTGATCTTGACGGTGACCGTCTGTCCGAACGCCCGATGCTTCTCACACCAGGCCCAGACATCGTCGGCCATGGCTCTGACGCCATTCTCTATCTCGTCGGGCTTTAACAGGTCGTCGGCGAACGTCGTCTCCGAGCCCGACGACTTGCGCTGCCGGTCGGGCCGCACGGGGCGATCGTCCTCGCCGCGCGCGATGGCGTAGTACCACGCGCCGGCCTTGCCGAACTGCTCCTGCAGGAACGCGAGAGATCTGTCGCGAAGGTCGCGGCCCGTGTGGATGCCGAGCGCCTTCATCTTCTCCGCCGTGACCGGGCCGATGCCGTGGAATTTCCCCACGGCCAAGGCCTCGACGAACTCCGCGCCCATCTCGGGCGTGATGACGAACTGGCCGTTGGGCTTTCTGTGATCGGACGCCAGCTTGGCCAGGAACTTGTTGTAGGAGATGCCGGCCGAGGCGGTGAGGCCGGTATCGGCCAATATCTTCGATCTGATCTCCTTCGCGGTGGCCGAGGCTGTCGGCACGCCGCGCAGGTTCTCGGTGACGTCGAGGTATGCCTCGTCGAGGGACAGAGGCTCGGTGAGCGGCGTGTATTCGGCGAAGATGCCGCGGATTTGGTCGGACACGGCGCGATAGACGTCGAACCGCGGCGGGACGAAAACAAGATCAGGACATTGCCGCAGCGCCGTGGTCGAGGGCATCGCCGAACGCACGCCGAACTTGCGCGCTTCGTAGCTCGCCGCGGCGACAACACCGCGTTTGGCTCCGTGTCCGACAGCGACGGGGAGACCGCGCAGCGACGGATTATCTCGTTGCTCCACCGACGCGTAGAACGCGTCCATGTCGATGTGGATGATTTTGCGTACCGCCGCGGATGTCATGGCTATGCATATTACCACGCGCGGTTCCGGCGTCGCCCAGGCATTGCCCGGGGCTTACTTGCCCAGCAGCCGATCACTGATGATGCGGCGCTGGATCTCGCTCGTGCCCTCGAAGATTGTCGTCAGACGCGCGTCTCGCCAGTAGCGCTCGATGCGGTGCTCGGTCGTGTATCCATTGCCGCCGTGAAGCTGCATCGCCTGGTTGGTGACGCGCACGGACATTTCCGTCGCCAGAAGCTTCACCTGGGCGCTCTCGCTCTCGGCCGGTTCGCCGGCATCGAGGAGGTGTGCGACCTGCTGCCAGTAGGCACGGGCCTGGGCGACGTCTGCGGCCATGTCGGCCAGGACGAAGCGAAGGGCCTGGAACTCGGCGATCGGCTGACCGAA
>CALRVN010000293.1:0-5204 GCA_943371625.1 Hyphomicrobium sp. CS1GBMeth3 | reverse complement strand
CTTAGACGGCAACGGCGGTCTGCGGGACGCCCTGTTTTGACCCGACGTAAGCGACGATCTGGCTTACGGAATCGAGGTTTTCCGGGACGATGTCCTGGTCCTCGACGACGATGCCGAACTCGCTCTCGAGATACGAGACAAGCTCGAGGATGCCGGTGGAGTCGATCAGTCCTTCGCCGAGGAGCGACTGGTTATCGCCCAAGCCATCGCGCCCTTCGCGGAAGAGGAAGCTCGTCTCGATGAACTCGCGGATCTGTTGTTTGATAAGGTTGCTCATGCCCCTGCTCTCTTCTTTCTGTTCAATGTCTTGGTCGGTTCTATGGGCTGTCTTGTGCGGCTGACGCCGCCGACGGTCTGCTGCGCAGAGAACTCAGCATCTGCTTAGCAACGGCTATGCCACGTCGGCCCTTGAGGCTGTTGATGAAGGTCTCGTGCCAAACCTGCGTCGACAGAATGCCGACGAACGCGAGGTTGTCCCTGAACCCTGTCGAGGGAAGCTTGTCGCATTTCGTGACCAGCCGCTGGACAAGGGTGCTGTCGAAGTAGCCGGCAGCGTTAACGTTCGCCGGCGACAGGTGGTCGAGCACGGTGGCGCCGACGCGCGAGCGCAGGAAGGCGCGGCTCTCGGGCGCGCGGTAGGGCTGCTTGGTACGCTTTGCGATACCCTCAGGCAGCATGTCTTCGACGCTGCGCCGCAGGATGTGCTTCTCGGTGAGGCCCTTGAGCTTGAGGCGCGGTGGGATACGCGACGCGAGTTCCATCAGGCGATGGTCGAGGAACGGGAAGCGGCCCTCGACGGCGTTGGCCATGCCGACGCGGTCGCCCTGCGAAGAGAGAATGTAGCCGGGCAGCAGGTAGGCGCTTTCGAGGTATTGCCCCTGGGAAAGCGGATGCCAGCGGACGAAGTCGGCCGGGAGCTGCTCGCGCAGATCGGCGAGCGCGTCGTAGTCGCCGATGGCAGCGCGAAGCTGGGGCGAGAAGAAGCCTTTCGCCGCGGATGAAGTGCGGAAGCGCGGCAGGTGAGAATAGAGCGGATCTTCGAGCGACGTCCCTGCCCCGCCGAAGAAAGCTTCGAGGTAGCGCTGCGACTGGCCCTGCATGCGCGGCATGTACGGATAGAGCTTGCGCAGCAGCAGCGGGCGGAGCTTCGAGGTCGGCTGCGCGGCGCAGAAGCGGCGGACCTTTGCTTCCTTGAAGACGTCGTAGCCGGCGAAGATCTCGTCGGCGCCCTCGCCCGTCATCACGACCTTTGTGCCGTTCTCGCGCACGAGACGCGACAGCAGCAGCATCGGCGCAGGGGCCGTGCGCATGATGGGACGCTCGGTGTGGTGGATCAGCTCCGGCAGAACGCCGGCGATGTCCTCGTCACGGCACATTGTCACCGAGTGCCTCAGACCCAGCGCGGCGACCATCTCCTCCTGGAAGACGCTCTCGTCGTACTCGCGGCTCTCGAAGGCGACGGAGAACGAGCGCAGCTGATCGGGGATGTATTTGCGAATGGCAGCGGTGGTGATCGAGGAATCGAGGCCGCCACTCAAGTAGGCGCCGATCGGCACGTCGGCGCGCAGCCTGATGCGCACGGAGTCCAGCAGCAGCTCGCGCACTTCCTCGGTAAGGCGCGCCTCCTCGGCGGCGGATACAGGGCGGTCGTCAGCGGCATCGGGGTATGAGAAGTTCCAGTACCGGCGCGTCGTCACGCCCTGACGCGAGGCGATCAGCACGTGAGCCGGCGGCAGCTCGCTGATGTCCTTGAAGGGCGTGCGCGGCGCGAGCGGGAACCAGAATGTGAACATCTGGTCGAGGGCGATAGGATCGAACTCGGCGTCGACGCCGGGTGCCTCGAGCAGCGCCTTGACCTCGGAGGCGAAGACGACGGCGCCGTTGCGCTCGGCATAGTAGAGCGGGCGCACACCTGCACGATCGCGCGCCAGAACGAGGCGCTGCTGCTCCTGATCCCAGATCGCGAAGGCGAAATCGCCGTTGAGCCGCTCGACGCAGTCGGGCCCGCGCTCCTCGTAGAGATGGACGATGACCTCGGTGTCGGATTTGGTCTTGAAGACGTGGCCGCGGGCGATCAGCTCTTCGCGCAGCTCGACGTAGTTGAAAATTTCGCCGTTGAAGGTGACCCAGACGGTGCCGTCCTCGTTGCACATCGGCTGGCGGCCGCCGTCGTGGTCGATGATCGAGAGGCGTGCGTGGGCGAGGCCGACGTCGCCGTCGACGTAGGTGCCGTTACCGTCCGGGCCGCGGTGGGCGAGCGTCGCGATCATGCGATCGAGCAACGGTCGCCGCTCCTCGGGAGCGACCGGCAGCCGGTAGTATCCTGCTATTCCACACATCTTGGAACTCCGGCGCGAAGCGCCCTTTACGCAAAATTTCCGCCGATCAGACGGCTCCAGGATTCGCCAGCGAGCCCGGTCAGGAGAGCGCGCGAGCGAAGGACGTCGTCGAGAAGCGCCTTGTTGCGCGCGTGCAGCACCATGGCGGAGCCGTGGTAGAAGACGCAGCGGTGCGCGACGAAAGCGTCGAACATTGCGGGATCGGTGCGGCCACGGACGGCGACGGCGCCCAGTGACGCCGCGTGTCGCAGAAGGCTCGCAAGCGCGACGGGTGCCGACCCCTGAAGCGCCAGCACCTGAAGCACGCGTGCGATGTCACCGCGACGGGCGTGATAGAGGTAGCAGGCGACGGGCGCGCCATCGCGACCGTACACAACGCGGCGCTGAAGCTCGCCGTAGCGCTCCTTCGATTCCGCATGAGCCATCAGCAGCGCCAGATCCGGCGACTGCCAGTCCGGGCGCAGTCCGTAGCTTTTGCTGAGCTGCGGGATGAGCTGCAGCATCTCCTCGGTCGACACTTCGGCGTCGGTGAAGCCCAAGACCTCATCGGGCAACTCGGGGCTGAGACCGGCCATGCCGATTAGGCGATCTACGCCGGCTGCGACTGGCCGGAGCGCCCATGCAGGGCTGAACGATCGGCCGGCGGCGGCGACGCTGAAGCCGGCAGGGCGCAGCACGCGCAGCCAATCGAGGCTCGCCGTCGCCAGGCGCGCGCCGCCAACCCGCTCCCACATGCGCTGCGAGAGCGGATTTGCGGTCTCGCTGAAAGAAAGGTCCTGGGGACCTGAAAGGAAAGCACGCAGAAGGCGCGCACCGGCGGTCGGATGCTCGGCGTAGTCATCGACCATGAGCGAACCTGCAGCAGCGGCCTCGATCGTACGGCCGTCGAGGACCATGCGGCGCGGCCATATGCCGATGAAGCCACGCACCGTACCGGTCGCATCCACGAAGACGCGCGAGCGTGGCTCGCCGTCGGTCCCCGACGCTGAGATGAGGAGCTCGTCGAAATAGCTGGTCAGCATCGGCGCGGGTGCAGCGCTGCGCTTCAAGAAGACGCGCGAGAACATGCCGGCGATGGCAGGGATGTCGTCGGGGCGGAGAGCGCGGATGGTCTCAGCCATGGGGACGATACTCAGCTTGCCAATTCACAACGTGCACCAACTGCCACCTGTCCTGTCGCGACGCGTTTCAAAGCGGGTCGCGTTCTGTCCCAATTCCTTGCCCCGACGTGTCGGGGTGGCCGGTCCAGCCGACGAGTGCATAGGTCGGACCACCTTTGGCCTTATCCGCAGTCCGCTGGAGGACAGACGGCGACGGTTTGGCCAGGGTGCGAGGTTGGGTCCGCAAGTGTTGATAATTTGCATACGCGAATTAACGCTCAGCGCCTCTTCCGGAGGCGCGCAGAATGTCGTAAGTCGCGGAGTTGCCGTTGATTTTCGGCTGCGCTGCAAATTTGGCAATACTTGCCAGGCGCGCGAGCGGAGCGCTGCAGAGTAGCAATTTCAAAACGGATACTTAACAAATCGTCAAGTCGCGACAACACGCCCGCAACTTGTCGTTTAGCGCTTCGAGTAAGTCGCCTGACCGGCGTCCTCAGCGAGGTAGTAGCGGTTCACCCAGCCCTTGAGCTTGCCGTGCTGGACGGGGCACCAAAGCTCGCGGCATGCGCCGACGATCTGCACGCCGCGGCCGCGCGCCGGGATCGAGCCGACGGCGTCGTGATATTCGGACGGTCCGTTGCGGACGTAGAGCATGTCGCCATCGACGACACGCGAAACGCGGAACGATAGAGCGATCGACGACGTCGCGGCGGCCTTCTGAGCGACCGGCTGGCGCGCCGGCTTGCGCGGAGCGGCGGCGCTCGCGACTTGGCTTGGAGCGGCCGCAGCCTTGACGACACGGCGAGGCGCTACGGCGGCCGGCTCGTGCATCCTCTCACGTACCTTTTCCGGCAGCTTTTCCGGCGTCTTCTCGGACGTCTTTGCAGGAATGTGCACGACTGGAGCGCTGTCGGCTTCGACCGGCGGGCGCTCGCGCTCCGGCTTCGGCGTCGGAGCATCGGCATCGACCGACACGAATGATTCCCGGCGCGGCGGCGCCGTCACGGGACGAGGTGGAGGATCGACGACGGGTGCTGCCCTATCGGCGGACGCAAGCTCCACGTTTTGCGGAACGCGCGTCTTGGCGATTTGAACGGTCGGTGACTCGGTGATCGTCGCGGTGCCGCTTTCGCCGCTGTTCTCGTACCACCAGACCTTGCTGCCATCGCGCTTCAACGTGATGCAGCGCGGCTTGGCGTCGAACCAGCGGAACCACTTCATGCAAAGCTGATCGGCTTCGGTCCACCAGCGGCCGCGATCCTTCATGGCGCCAAGCGTCAGACCGAGGGCACCGGCTTCACCGGAGACCATGCCGCCGGTGGCAACCTTCACCGGAATGGAAATGCTCAGTGGGGTGTCTATGGCGAGCACAGCGCCGGGTTGCATGACCCGCTTGATCTCGTCGGCGGACATGCGCGAGGGCTCGGCCGCTGCCGCACCAACACCGCCCAAAATTCCCGCAACGACAACCCAACGCAGCATCACCACTCCTAGCGCTTCCCGGGGCGTCCTTAATGAAAGGAGAAAGTGGCGAGAAGCCGGTTGGCGTCGCCGTGGTTTCTCCTCACACGAGGCGCGCGTGCGCCCGCCCTCGACTTGCGCCTGCCGCCGTCACCGGCGCTAGCCGGCGAGACGCACCATCGCGCATAAGGTCGAGGCGATGGTGGCGCCAACGCGAGGCAAAACCACCGCCTTTGATCAAATGCCAGCATGGCCGGTAAGCATTAAGGAGTGGTGGAACGGGCGGCTAGGTCCCCCCGTTTCG
>CALRVN010000292.1:0-5218 GCA_943371625.1 Hyphomicrobium sp. CS1GBMeth3 | reverse complement strand
TCGGTACGGCCTCATCAACGATCCCGATGCTCGCGGCCCCGATGGGTCGAAGGAATTTTCGCTCGGCAAGAACGCCATCGTCAGTATGGACACAGCCACGGTCGAGCTGCCCAACGAAGAGGCGCTCGTTACCATCGACATCCGCCGCGCTTTCTTCGTCAATAAGGTGCAGAACATCGCCTTCGACGACGACGGCTTCCTGACCAACGTCGAGATCAACAAGCCCAGCGAGCTCGTTGCCATGAGCAAGTTGCCGCTTGATGTCATCAGCGCCGTTGCCGACGGCCTCAAGATCCGCGTCGATCTCGCGACTCAGCAGAAGAACTTGCTGCAACGGGAGGCCGCCCTGCTGAGCGCGCAGGCCAAGCTGCGGGACACCCGCTCCCAGCTCGAGACGGCGCCTGCTGTCCGCTCTGTGTCCAGCCTGGAAGCTTCCCCCGTGCGTCCCGCGGGCGCACCTCCGTCTGCCTCGAGCTTGGACTACCCGCCATGATCGCGCCGTCAGCCCCTCGAGCATCGTTGGCCCGGCACAAGCCGCGGAAGCGGTCGCGGCGCGCACCGTTGGTGATCTTACTTACTGCGGTGTACGCGCCCCTCGCCGGTTGTGGCGAAGTGCTGACGAGCGACCTCGCCGCATCGCTGTCCGACCATGGCGATCCCCGGACGGGCATCGCCTACGCGCTGCCCCGCAGCGTCATGGACTTCACGCTGTCGGTCGACAAGGACAACGCGAGGTTCAGCGTTACACCAAGTGCCCCGCGCGCCATCGCCGATCCCTATCGCCGCTATTTCCTGCGCTACCAGCCGCTCCCCAACTACGACGACATTGTATCGGTGACGGTCACTGGACAGGGTTTCCTGAAGACGATCAGCGCCAACACGACGGACAGGACAGGCGACATAATCCTCAACCTGATAAAGTCGGTGAGCGCTTTTGGGCAGCCTTTCGAGGCGGCCGCGCTGCCTGCCGCCGACCAGCAGCTTGCGCGCGTCACGATTGACCCATCGAATCCCGCGGAGATGGCGGAGACTATCTGTCTCTTCAACGAAGCCGTGAAGCGCTACGCGGCGAAAGCGTCCAAGTCCTGCTCTGCCACGACGGTGCCGCCGTCCAAGACCATTCCCTCTACGGAGTTCGACCGCAGGTTCACGGGTGTTACTCCGGACCTCACCAAGCAATCGCGCTGCGACGAATACGCGACGGTGAAGGATCGCAACCACTACATCAACATCTCGCTGCGCCCGATGGGCTCTGACGCAGTCGCACCACCACTACCGGATTGCGAGCGCGTCAGTAATGGCTTGCCGTCGGTGCAGCGCCCGCCGGCCGTCCCGCCGCATCGCGAGGCCGACTGCTCGGTCGGCATCTGCTATCGGGCGCCGCGGCCGTTCATCCTCGAACTCATCGTCGGAGATAGCCGCGCGAGGGGCGTGGCACTGCTGCCCAACGCCTCACCGCTGGTCGCCGTCGACATCCGGCGGGCCTTCTTCATCAACAAGGTGCAGACGCTAGAGTTTGACGTAGACGGCTCACTCAAGACCATGGCCGTGCAAAAGGATAGCGAGCTGCTGGCCATCTCGTCGTTCCCTGTTCAGGTGGTTAGCGCGATTGCCGACTCGCTGCGGCTGCGCATACAGGTGCTCGACCAGCAGATCGGATACGCCAACGCCACCAACGACCTTTTGCAGGCGAAAGCCGATCTCGAGAAACAGCGGGTGCTGTTTGAAGGCGCCGAGTATCAGATCAGTGGGCAGCGGAGTACTGCAACGAGCTATTCGACCGTTCCTCTCCTTAGGCCTTCGCCTGCTGCCACCGCGCAGGCTGGCACCACTGCCGGAACCTTCCTCAGCAGCGGCAAGCCCATCACCACCGTGCCTTGAAACGCGCAGGAACATCGCCGTGACCGCTCCCGCATGGACCGCCACCGCCGGAGAGAAGCGGTTCAATTGGTTGATCGCACCCGTGGCCCTGGCGCTTCTTTTGGTTGCGTGTCCCTTAGCATCGGCGGCCGGTGACGTGCACATACGCCTTGCCCAGGCCGAACCCGAAGCAGACGACCCCCTGCCGACGGCACCGCCAGCGACGCAGCCAGCACCGACTCCCGAACCGCCGCCGTCGGGGAGCCAGGAAACTCGCGAGCCAGTCACACCGCCCGGAATGACGAAGGGACTCCTGAAACAGATTGTGCCAGGGATAAAAGCGATCCTACCTGAAACGACCCTGCAAGCTCTCGGGCTGCCCTCCGAAACAAAGGTTGATCCGATCACGGGCGAAGCGTTGCCCCCCGGTACTCTCGATGGGCGCGTCAGGGTCTCCCGCGAGGAACTCCGTGCGTTGCCCTTCAGCGCCATCGGCCAAATCGAGGCGCGCTTCGGAGGCAACGGCGCCGGACAGATCGGCACGGGGTTTCTCATCGCGCCAGGCGTCGTCTTGACTGCAGCCCACGTTCTCTACAGCCCGACGGCTGGCCCTGCCGTGAGCGCTAGCTTCTCGGCTGCGTGCCATACCGACAAGGCAAGCGGCAAACTCGATCCGCGATACACGCAAAGCGTCGATCGTTCAGGCATGCGGGTGAGCAGCGATTGGCGCGAGGATCAGACGTCGATCGCCTTCGACTACGGTGTCTTGTTCCTCCCCGATCCGGGCATGCTCAACGACTGCGGCGAGCTGCCCATCACCGCCGAGGATGACGATTTCTTCGAAAAACAGGCGAGCCAACGCACACCCGGCTTCTTCGTCGCCGGGTATCCCTTTGACAAGGCGACGCAGACCCTCTGGCTTGCGCGCAGCCGACTGCGCAACGCCGGCCCCGACGCCATCCGGCACCTGATCGACACCATGCCCGGACAAAGCGGTGGTCCGCTCTTTATCATAGGCAAGAGCTCGGCCACGGGCTCCAACGTACCGCTGGTGATTGGCATTCATTCGCGGCCGGCGTCGGGAGAGAACTACAACGTTGCGCGGCGCATAAGCGCCAAAGTCAAGGATGAGATCGCGGGCTGGATCGCCGGCCGCCGCTCCGCGACACAGCAATAGCCCTCACTGAGGGCACCATGCTCCGTTTGCTTGGCCAGCCAATACACCGGTCCTTAGCGACGCGATCTCGTTCCTATAGATCGCGGGGCGATCCCAGCGCCGCTTCTCGGCCCCGCAAGCGGCCAGCCCCCGTACCCGGCTTTGTAATCCGTCTACAACCGCGCCTGCGCCTAGTGCGTCCAGCGCCCGATGCGGCCGAACTTGAAGTTGTCGGCGTAGGTCTTACGGATCATCTTGCGCGGCAGCGGCTCGATCACCTGATACGCAATGCCCTCGCGCTCCGCGTAGGCGATCGCCTCTTCCTTGGTGTCGAACTCGAGGTGAACCTCGGCCTTCATATCGCGCGTGCCCGTCCAGCCCATCAGCGGCTCGATTTCGCGCGGGCTCGCCGGAGCAAACTCCAGCTGCCAGTCCTTGGTGCGCCCCTCGCCCGACTGCATCGCCGTCTTGGCCGGCTTGAAGATGCGAGCAACCATGGTCACCTCGGAACTTTCCTAGCGTCGTCGTGGTCGGGGCGGCGGGACTCGAACTCGCGACCCCCTGCTCCCAAAGCAGGTGCTCTACCAGGCTGAGCTACGCCCCGAAACGACGAAGCAGGGTTCTACGCGATGACGGCGGGCGAGTAAACGCGTCCAATCGGGCACGCTGCTGAAATCCCGGGCTTAAGGCTTGCCGCCGCTGAACAAGGGGTGCTGCACCCGGTCGCCGGGCTTGATTCCGAGACGCTCGGCCGCCCCGCCCGGCAGCTCGAGCACGGCGGAAACCGCCCCCTCCGAGTTGATGACCCGGTCGGATAGCGGCTGGGCCTTCGACTCGATCCGGTGGATGACGCCGTCCGGCTTGATGAACAGCATGTCGAGCGGGATGTACGTATTGTGCATCCACATGGAGAGTTCACGCGACTCTTCGTAGGGGAAAAGCATCCCCTGTGAGTCGGCGAGCTCGGTGCGGAACATTAGTCCCAGCGCTTTTTCTTTGGAATCCTGCGCGATCTCGACGTCGAGCGGCACCTTGCGCCCGTCGGCGGCCACGATCGCCAGCTGGTCGACGCGCATCTTGGCGTCGACGGGGCTAGCCGAATTTATCAGCAGAGCCCCGACAAGAAGCAGGGCCGCCTGTTGGGCAGCCCCGCTCGGAATTCTCTTATTAGCCATCGCCCTATCAGTGCGTTGGCGGCAGTCCCGGTTGTCCGTCCGGTCTCAGCTCAGCGGCCATACAGCCCTTGGAGCCGTGACCCCAACGAACCATGACCATCTGGCCCGGACGCAACTCTGTGAACCCGAAGCGCCGCAGCGTCTCCATGTGCACGAAGACGTCAGGCGTTCCCTCGCCCCGTGTCAAGAAGCCGAAGCCGCGCACCCGGTTGAACCACTTGACCATGGCCCGCTCCCAATCGCTCTCCGGCGTGACGATAACGTGCGTCCGCTGCGGAAGCTGCGATGGGTGGATGGCCGTGCTCTCGTCCATGCTGAGGATGCGGAACGCCTGCATGCCTTTCGGGCGGCGCAGCACCTCTGCGTGAACGCGGGCTCCCTCATAAGCCGTCTGATAGCCCCCGGCTCTGAGGCATGTGACGTGAAGCAGGATATCGGCGAGTCCGTTGTCCGGAACTATGAACCCATAACCCTTTGACGCATCAAACCATTTAATAGATCCGACAACCTCGAAAACCTCGATTCCGGCTTCCTCGGCCCGCTCCCGCGTCATGTCGATGGGTGCATCGAACTGCGGAAAATCGGGACGCTTGGAGGAATCCCCCATTGTGGTACCCCGCTACTTGCTCAACGTTTGCTTTTCTTGCTCCGGGAGACGCCGAACGATGCAAGAGCCCTCTCCAAAGTGCGGCCCCGTCTCGAAGCAGTTGCGAGAATACCATTTGTTAACCAGCCCGCTAGTAGCAACGTTCCGCAAATGCCACCGAGGCTGGAATGTCACGCAGATGTCCACATGAATACGGGATTCTTAGCGCCTTGTTTTTACGTGAAAAAATAGGGTTCTATTTCATCCCCACATTTTCGCCGGAGACAACTCGGGCACGGCAACTGCGATAATTGGGAGACGTGGTTTTTAGGCGCGACGATTCGAATTGCTGACACACTGATTCGCGTTTGCAGGGCTCACGCACCGCATCCGGGTGACAAGAAGCAGGCGGCCGGCAGAGTGCTGTCTCCACCTGTAGCT
>CALRVN010000291.1:0-5233 GCA_943371625.1 Hyphomicrobium sp. CS1GBMeth3 | reverse complement strand
CGCCTTCCTCGAGGTAGGTGATGGCGTCGGTGAACGGTGCCAGAGCGATGGCGTCGGAGCCGAGGTACATCTCGCCGCTGCCGTGACCGATGGCGAGCGGAGAGCCCTGGCGCGCGGCGATCATCAGGTCGTCGTGACCGGCGAAAATGATGGCGAGCGCGAAGGCTCCATGCAGCCGCCCTAAGGCGCGGCGCACCGCTTCCTCGGGGCTGGCGCCGTTGTCGAGCTCGTCGGTGACGACGTGGACGATCGCCTCGGTGTCGGTGTCGCTCTCGAACACGTGCCCCTTGGCGATCAACTCGTCCTTCAGCTCGCGGTAGTTCTCGATGATGCCGTTGTGGACGACCGAGACCTTGCTGCTCATGTGCGGGTGAGCGTTGCGCTCAGTGGGGCGGCCGTGCGTCGCCCAGCGCGTGTGGCCGATGCCGGTGTGACCTTGAAGAGGCTCCTGCAGCAGGCGGCCTTCCAAGTTGCGCAGCTTTCCCTCGGCGCGGCGGCGCTCCAGGTGGCCGTTCTCGACCGTAGCGATGCCGGCCGAGTCATAGCCGCGGTACTCGAGCCGGCGCAGGGCGTCGACGAGGTCCGTGGCGACGGCCTTATTTCCGATAATTCCGACGATGCCGCACATGAATTGGCGAATCCTTCAGCCTAGCGCGCAGGGATACTGCTAGCGTTTGCTTAATATGGGGCTCAAATCACAGAATGTTTCTGCGATTTTCCGCCGCTCCGGCGGACTCGGCCGCCAGGATGCTTAATCCTTCTTTGCCTTGCGCTTCGACATCATGACCCGGAACTTCTCGGCCCACCCCGGACGCTCCTCCTGGGAGGAACGCTCCAGCGCCAAGGCGCCCGGCGCGACGTTCTTGGTGATGACGCTGCCGGAGCCGACGTAGGCGCCTGCCCCTATCCTCACCGGCGCGACGAGAGAGCTATTCGAGCCGACGAACGCACCGTCGCCGATCTCGGTGCGGTTCTTGTTGAAGCCGTCGTAGTTGCAGAAGATCGTTCCGGCCCCGATGTTGGCGCCGGCGCCCACCGACCCATCGCCCAGGTACGACAGGTGATTGGCCTTGGCGCCCGCGCCGAGTATCACGTTCTTGACCTCGACGAAGTTTCCGACGTGAACGTCGGGGCCTAGCTCGGCACCGGGACGCAAACGCGCGAACGGGCCGATGCGGGCGTTGCTGCCGATGTGCGCGCTCTCGATGTGGCAATTGGCTTTGATCTCGGTGCCATCCTCGACAACCACTCCGGGGCCGAAGAAGACGTTGGGCTCGATGACGACATCGCGCCCGATTTTGGTGTCGTAGGACAGCCAGACTGTTTCCGGAGCGATGAGTGTGGCGCCCTCGCGCATTACGGTGAGGCGGGCACGTTTCTGGAAGATCGCTTCGGCAGCGGCGAGCTGGTCACGCGAGTTCACGCCGAGAACATCGTCCTCAGCGCAGGTCACGACGGCGGCGCGGGCGCCTTGGGGGCGCGCGATCTCGACGGCGTCGGTCAGGTAGTATTCGCCTTTGGCGTTGGCGTTACCGATGCGGGTTAGGACACCCAGCGCGTCGTCGAGGCGGAATGCCATGACGCCCGAATTGCACAGGCGTACTGCGCGCTCGGCTTCGGTCGCGTCCTTATGCTCGCGGATGGCAGTCAGCCATCCATCGCCATCGGTGAGCAGGCGGCCATAGCCCGTGGGGTCAGCGGCGTCGAAGCCGAGAACGGCGATCCCGGCACCGGCGTCGAGGCGCGCACGCAGAGCTTCGAGCGCGGACGCGGGAAGCAAGGGCGTATCGGCGTAGAGCACAAGGATATCGCCGGAATGGCCGGTTATGGCCTCGCGCGCTGCGAGGACGGCGTCGGCCGTGCCCTGCTGAACCGATTGGACGAAGACCTTCGCTGCCGGCGCATCACGCAGGGCCTCGGCGCGGACGGCCTCCATTCCAGGGCCGACAACGACGGCGAGCTTGTCGGCGCCTGCCTGCGCGGCAACGGCGAGCACATGCCCGAGCATCGAGCGGCCGGCGATCTTGTGCAGCACCTTCGGGAGGGCCGACTTCATGCGCGTGCCTTGACCGGCCGCAAGGACGACAACGAGCAAGGGGCGACGGCTCATCGTGCTCTCTATGTTTGTGTGGTCTGGGTGAAAGGTGCCAGTGCAGCTCGCCTCAGGGTGAGACCGACTCGGCGCTTCGTTCGTCGTCGGCTCTTCTACACCGAGCGCCGGTTCGGCCCAACAAGGGGGCGTAAATGTGTCTGCGGGTGTTGCTTTCCCCGGTGCACGAGCTGTGGCGAAGCAGGCACATGCAGATTGAGACACTTCGTAATATCAATGGCTTATGTGGCCTCGTGATTCCGTCCACAGGCAGCGCAGTGCACGCTCTGACAGCCGCGTTGCCCGGGACGAGCGACTCACCGAACTTCCCAACTCGCAATTGAGAGTCTGGCCGCGTGAGGCCCTACCGGACCGAAACGCCGAGCCGCTCAACCCAAGCCCTGTGCCGCGTCCGAACCCGTGGAACCTGAGAATGTCCGTCGACCTTTCCTACGCCCCGGCACGGCGCCGCACCTTTGCTCCCTACGTGCTGCTGTACCTCCTCGCAGCAAGCATCGCGGCGGCTTACCTCGTCTTCCTCGGCATGCGCCCCGATCTCGTCGCCATGTGGCGTTCAAAGCCGGATGACACGAAGGCGGCCATCGCGGAGACGCAGCGCTCGGTCGAGCGAGCCATCGCGCAAATCGATCCGCTGAAGCAGGGCGTCGGACAGATGCAGGCCGAAGTCGCAAGCGTGCAGGCAGGGCTGACCGAAGCCGCCGAGCGTGACCGGATCCTGCTCGAGAAGGTCGAGACGCTGGAGCGCGCGAGCACCGACAAGGTTGCGACTGCGCAGCCGCCGGTAAAGAAGCAGGCCGCCGCTGCGAAGCCGGCCGAGCCCGCTAAGCCGCAGGCGCAGGCAAAGCCTGCTGCGCCGGCCACGATCGAGACGGGCAGCATCGAGGAGAAGAAGGCCGCGGCTCCGGCAAAGCCGGCTCAGGTCGGGGTCCTTCTCGCCACCGGCCCCTCGCTCGACTCGCTGCGGCTGAGCTGGACCATTCTGAATGACCGCGCCGCCGACACGGTCCGCTCATTGCATCCGCGCTACGTGGTTAGCGGCAAGGAGAGCGAGCGCACTTTCGGCCTCGTCGCCGGTCCGCTGGAGACGATCGCCGACGCCAAGGCGGTTTGCAAGACTATGACCGAGCGCGGCATGGCGTGCGAGGTCAGCCAGTTCCGCGGCAACGCGTTCTAGCCAACGCGACTCTCAAAGTCGACGACTGACGCTCCGGATCGGATGGTCCGGAGCGTTTTCGTTTCAGGGGTTCAGGGGTTCACTACCGAATAGGTATCGCAGGCATCGACGTCGCCCGACTGCACGCCGCGCAGGAACCAGCGGGTGCGCTGCTCGGTGGTGCCATGCAAGCCGACGCGCCGCAGCGTCGCCTCGGACCGCCCGGGCAATAGCTTGTCGTCGCCGATATCGGAAAGGACGGCCAGAAGGTCGGCGCGGAACTGGTCCGATGACGCCCACGCCGGGCTGTCATGGATCCAGACACCGGCGAGGCAGTCGGCCTGCAGCTCGAAGCGGCGCACATATTCCGGCCCGTTCTCGGGCGCGGAGAAGATGGCCTGGCTCAGGGCGTGAAAGCGTCCGTTGAGATTCTGGATGTGGTGGCCGATCTCATGGCCGATCAGGAACGTGATCCCGGCCTCGGCCTGCCGACCGAACTGGCTCATCAGCCGGCTGGCAAAGTTGGTGCCGACGAAAACGGTCTGATTGCCGCTGCAGTAGGCCGGACCGTCGCCGGTGTAGAGGCCGTAGCAGTTGTTGGGCGCGAGCTTCAAGACAAACTGCACGCTGACGGCCGCGACCTCAACGGCGCGCGGGCCCATCAATCGGCTCCAGGTGGCGATGGAATCTTCGAGGGCGCGGGCGACGATGGCGCGGAGGCGCAGCTCGGGAGGGGGCAAGCCGGATTCCGGGAGATTGAGGCCGGAGGGCACGTCGATGGCGGCGGGGGCAGCTGCGGGGGGAGCGGCGGCAACGGGGGCAACAGCGAGACCTGCCAGCCCGGCAAGGGCGGCGAGGTGCTCGATGATGCGTTTGCCTCGTTGCATGGAGCAAAGCCCTTTAGGCAGCACAACTCCTATATAGGCACGCCGGTTTCTATTCCCTCGATCGAGGCGCGTAACTTGGTTCGACAGTGGCTCAAAGGCTGCTCGCATTGAAGGTATCGCACTGGCCGATGTCGCCCGCTTCCAGACCGCGCTTGAACCAACGGACGCGCTGGTCGGAGCTGCCGTGGGTGAAAGCATCGGGCACGACCTGCCCCTGGGTGCGGCGCTGGATCATATCGTCGCCGATCTGACTGGCGGCGTTGAGCCCCTCCTCCACGTCGCCGGGTTGCAGCCGGTTCTTCACCTGGTCGTTGAGGTTCGCCCACACGCCGGCAAGGCAATCGGCCTGCAACTCCATGCGGACCTGCAGCGCGTTGGCGTCACGCTCGTCCGCTTGCGACTTCAGCTCCTGCACCTTGTCGGCGATGCCAAGCAGCTTCTGCACGTGGTGGCCGACCTCGTGGGCGATGACATACGCCTGGGCGAAGTCACCCGGAGCGTCGAACTTGCGCTTCATCATGTCGTAGAAGGCCAGGTCGATGTAAATCTTGCGGTCAAGCGGACAGTAGAACGGCCCCATCTGCGACACGCCGGTGCCGCAGGCCGTGCGCGTGGCGCCGCTGAAGATCACCATCTGCGGGTCAGCATAGCGACGGCCGAAGCCCTGGAACACCTTGCCCCAGACGTCCTCGGTATCGGCGAGCACCTGCGAGACGAAACGCTTCATGTCGTCCTGCGTGGTGACCTTGGTGCCGCCGGGAAGGCCTGGAATTTCGGGGCCGCGGCTCGCCTGCCGACCGGGCGATTTCTGCACCTCAGTCTGAGGCATCTGCGGGACCTGCGGGTATGAGCCCTCGCTCAAGAGGTCGAGCGGGTTGATCCCGAGCAGCAACATGACGACGCCGATGATCACCAGCGTGCTGAGGCTTATGCCGCCGCCGCCGATCGGTATCTGGATGCGCGTGCCATCTCCCCCGCCGCCGGGGAAACGGAAGGCTGGCCCACGCTGACCGCGGCGGTCTTCGACATTTTCGCTCTCGCGATCCTCGTCACCATAGCGCATGGCGCATCTCCGGTAGCGTC